>CAZFHM010000067.1:9614-11092 GCA_964518825.1 uncultured Pirellulales bacterium | reverse complement strand
GGTCCTGGTTTTCAAGGGGATAGACGATATAGTTGGTGGCGGACTGCTGGGGTTCGGCATCGACATAAGCAATAATTGTCGCAATCTGCGTGTGCTGTTCGGCGGTGGCGTTAACCAACAGTGAGTTGGTCGATTCGATTATGACAATCTGCGGCTCTTCGACCAGGCCTTCTTCGGTAAGCACCGTGGCAGGAGCCCCCTGGGCAGGCTGCCCCTCCTGAGGGGCCGTGATTCGGCCCGTCGTGGTAGTTGTCCTTCTACCACCGCTAATGATGCCAAGGGCCTGCAGTTTTTCCACGACTTCATCGGCCCCTGCGTACTGTATGTCGTACAGCCGCAGAGTCCTGAGGTCCTGTTGAGCCACATCGAGTGAATCGATCAGCGTCTCGACGATGTCAAGCTGCTCGGGCATACCTATCATCAGGATACGGTTGGTTCGCTCATCCGCATCGAGATAAACCTCAGGCTGTGCGGATTCAGGTGTCGGCGTCGGCTGCGGTCTTGGTCTGGGCTGCGGCCTGCGACCGCGGGCAGGTGCTGCAGGCGTTGGTTGCGTCGGGGCAGCTACCGAAATTGTGATGGTGCCCAGTTGCTCAGCGAGTGCTTCGACCTGGCTGGCCAGGCTCTGGGCCATGGTGTAGCGAAGCTGACGGTAGCGAAACTGTTTGACCTCGCCCGGCTTATCGATGATTGTAAGCAGCTCCTCGACCCTGCCCATCCGATATGCGTAGTCTGTTACGATTAGTTTCCCTGCATCGGGAACGCCCTTGATATGCGCGCCGAGTTTCATCTCTGTAAGCAGGTTTTCGGCACTGGCTGTGTCGATGTACCGCAGGTCAAAAACCCGGGTCACAATGACGTTGCCAAACTGCACTCTTTTTTCCTCGGTGTCGAACAGGACGGGGTCTGTTTCCAGTACCTTGCCGATTGGTACAATAGTAACAAGGTTGTCTTTTCGAGTCATAGCAAAGCCACGGAATTTCAGGACCGACTCAAGCAAAGGATAGAGTTCACCTACTTTAATCTTGCCTTGAACACGCAATGTCACCTGGCCCGTAACCTCCTTAGGATCGTACAGCAGATTCAGGTCAAGATATTTACCCACCAGGTCAATAAGTTCAACAACATTAATTGTCTCAGGTAAATCCAGCTCGAGCTGCTCATTAGCCAGTTCTGTTGGTGCCGGCTCGTAAGAATATTTTTTGATTGCCGGGCCTGTCTCCTTCGGCGTCAGTTCTATTATCTTCGTAAGGCCGGATTCCGGCTGAGGTTCCTGAATGGTTCGAACAGGAGATTCCTGCTGTACGGTCACGGTTTCAACTTCCAGCTCAGGGGCCTGGGTTGTGCCTTCAGGTTCAGCAGCTTTCAGCGCAGATTCGACTCTTTCGGCCTCAGCCAGGGAGTCAAGTATCTGGTTAAAAAACTGGTCATCGTCAGGCTTGTTGACTTCAGTGACAGTAGATGTATCAGCCGGGAGC
>CAZFHM010000067.1:0-9604 GCA_964518825.1 uncultured Pirellulales bacterium | reverse complement strand
CGGTTGATTCGGCTCAATCGGCTCGACGACAGGTTGCGGTTCGGAGATTTGCTCCAATGCAGAAAGCACCTGCTCGAGGCGGTCGGCGGGCGCAGCTACAATCACAGAATCATCGAGCAAGTCAACGAGAACTCGCGGTTTTTCGCCCGCTGCCGGTAGAACGGCGAACGTGGCCAGTGACAGGTCAGTCAACTGTTCAGCAATTTTCTCCTGATGCAGAGCAGTCACAAGGTTCTGGTCGGCAGGCAACAGAACAACCGTGTACGGCTCTTTGCTGTCAACCAACTCGAGCAGAACTCTGGTCTTTGCCAGGACGGACATCTCCGCGGTGATTAGAATCGTCTGAGTGTTGGGTATCTGCGAGGCGGTGCCGAGATTTGACTGGGTGATGTACCCAATGGCCTGTTCGGGTGATATGTTCCTGACCGAGCGCGACATGAAGCGTTCAGACCCAGATTCGTCCTGCGCCCACGCCCATGAAGCTAAGATAATTACCGCTGACAGTGTTGCCGCCGTGAACAGCCTTCGCAATTTCCGGAGTCGAGATAAATACTCAATCGTCATAAAACGCTCCAACAGCCTGTCCAGAGGCTGGCCGCAGTAAAGGGGTTCCCCAAATGCGATAAGGCACGTTTGGGGGCTCCAGCCATGTCCTCTATCGGCTTGACGGGGGGCGAATCTTAGCGTATAAGCTCTTTTTTTCTAAGCCCTTACGACTACCGCCGCTAAGTTATTTCCCCTGGGTCGGATAAAGCCGTCTGCCCTTGTTAATAGACACCCGGGAGGCGCAAATGTTCCGCGTTTTTCGGACCTGGCGTGATTTTTCGTTACGGCAATAACAGGCCGGAATGGGGCAAAAACCGCCCTAAGTAAGCATGAGGAAGAATACGCGGACGTTAAGCGAAGGTGTTATGTTTATCCGGTTCGAGCTGTCGAGGGGTAGATTAGTCCGATGCCGCTTCGTCGTTAGCGTCCTGGAGTTCCTTGCCGAGCTCGTCCAGCAGTTCGGCTTCTTCATCTGTGACCTGCGAAGCGTTTTCCAACTGCTCCATAAGCTCATCGGCCCTTTTCAGCCATTCGTTGGGGTCTTCAATGCCCTCGGTCTCTTTGATGAACTGTTCGAAAATTACGTCTTTTTTGGAAGGGGTAAAATCCTTGCTGGATTGATAATCCTGTTGCGGCTCCGGGGGATTTACAGTGGGGGTATCGTTTCGGGCATCACTTCGAGGTGCCGGGCGTCGGAATCGTGAAGGGTTCGCGATTACTGTTGGCGAAGGCGGTGCGGTAGTCCGCGGGACATCCGACGGTAGTGCCTGAGTACCTTGTGAAGATTCGCCTTTAATCAGGCTTCTCTTGGGTGTCCGCTTGGCCGGGAGTTCGTAAGTTCTTGTTCCGTCGCGGATTACGACCTTGCCGTCATTTACTTCTTCTACGACTAAATGCCCAATTTTGCTTGATTGTCTTATCCACCTCAGTCCTTTGCCCGGTTCGTCAATTAGCGCTAAAGACAATTCCGGGCGAAGTGGATAGTAGCTTGTACCCAGCAGATCAAATTTTGCCGAGACCTCGGTCTGGGGCCTTATCGAAGGGCGGTTGTTGCTCACCGGGGCAGGCCTGGCTGACTTTGGCGGCGGCGGGGGATTAAGGTAATTGGCAAACTTCCTAGCCTGCTGGACCAATGGCGATACGGTGCTTGTATCGGCAACCGCTGTGGTCTTTTTCAGGCTCTCCAGTACGCCGGGCGAGTCAAGCAGGCTTTGCGTCTGCTCGTCCATGCCGGAGGAAAACACCGCCGGAAGGATAATCAATAGAACTGCCGCTGCGGCAACAATGATACTTGTTATTCTTAGTGCCTTGGTCATTTTTACGCCTCAGGTCAGTAATCTTTGACACATCGGCCGGGCCAAAGTTCCGGTAATTCGGCGGTTTTTGCGCACAAATCGCCTTGGCGGAGCGAACTATAGGCCCCAATGACTATCGCCCAAAGTCGTGGTTCAGTTTGACATTTTTTTGGCGGTTTTTGGTGAAATTGACCCTACGCAGTTAATGACCAGTTTTTCGCCGCCGGAGATGCCAACTGTTAGCTTGCTGTTAAAATGCCTTTTTGTACCAATATCGCTGGGAGGGACGATATCGAGGATGATTTCGTATTTGTCTTCCAAATATTCCTGGCTGACGATTTTGATGGCGTCGTTACTGGCGGATACCGACTCGACGTCGAAGTCCTCGCCATAGTTACTCAGGATGTAAAGTGTTTTTCGAATCGGCTTATCCTGTTCTGCGTTGAGAGCAATGAGTGTCGCGGGGTCGGACTTGAAAGGCGGCAGTAAATCGAAAGGAATAGAAATGGTTTTTTGAGACGGATGCGTCAGCGTGACAGTTATATTGCCGCTTCTTATGTCTTTGATTTGGTTCATATCGACCTGTGGCCTGAAGGTAAATTCATTAGCTTCTACTGCCGGGTCATAGTTTACCTTCATGCATTCGGGGCTTATCCGGATGCGTGAGACGGCAAAGGCCTTGCCGTCCAGACTTTCGATTTTCATCTCTCCAACACCGGCATTTTCTTCATCAAGTCTTAACTTGAACCGCATGGGTTCGTAACTTATTTTCTGAACCACATTGGCCTTGATTGCCAATTGGGCTTTAGGATTTTCTTTGTCGTTGCTCAGGATATACAGATGTTTGCTCACCTGTCCGCTTCTTTGGCCTGGGCGGAATGTCACGCTGATGGCGCCGCTTTCCCCGGGCAGGTAAGTCTTCTTTTTCAGCTCAGGTACAGTACAGCCGCATGTGCTCTGAACCTTTTTAATCTCAAGTACACCCTGCCCCTGGTTTGAAAATTTGAATTGGCCTTTATTTGTCGAACCCGGGTCGATATCTCCGAAGTCGTGAACATCATTTTCCACGACAATCTTAGGCGGGGGCCCTTCCTCCAATCTTTGGGCAGGCTCTTCAACCTCGCTCGGAGCAGGCTCTTCGGTAACGGCCTCGGTCGCCCCCCTGCTTTCTTGCGAAAGCAAGATGGGGGGTTCTGTTTGTGGTTCAGCCGTCTTCTGTGCGTATTCTTCAGTCTGGCGTTGTGTATCAGCCGCTTTCTCTTCGCAACCGGACGAGGTTATTAGCAAAACGGCGGAAGTGATAAATACAGTGAGCAAAAAACTGGTTTTCATATTCATCTCTCCAATATCGGGTCTACACATTTTCAAATCAGCCTAAACCCTCAGTGTATGCAAAAGGCTGCTTCAAGGCAAGTAAAATTATACGTCCATTCCTCAGCAGCACCCACTGCAGGCGGGGCAAAAGGTCCCGATAACAGGCGCTGACTGCGGCAGTTAGGACTCGCAGCGGGGTTGGCGGAGACATTTTGAAAATGCCAAATGCGCTTTACACGCAGCGTTCAACTGATTAGTATAGTGTGCAAACAGGGCTCCCCATTTGCGAAGATTCGCAAAATGGGAACCCATAAAGCTGCTATGGAGACTTATATGGGCACCAAGACCTGTGACGTTTCGGTCGTAGCACCGCTTCTTAATGAACAGGATAATATAGAACCGCTTTACGAGCAGATTACGCAGGCTCTGAGCGGGATATACGACTACGAGGTTATCTTTGTCGATGACGGCAGCACAGATGCGGGTTTCGACATTCTTTCACAGCTGCAAAAGGCCGACCCGCGTGTACGGGTTATCCGGTTTCGCAAGAACTTCGGCCAGACGGCGGCGATGAGCGCCGGCTTTGCGCATTCGCGCGGCAATATCATAGTGGCCGTCGATGCGGATTTACAGAACGACCCTGCCGATATTCCGCAGATGATAGACAAGCTCAACGAAGGATATGACGTAGTCAGCGGCTGGCGCAGGAAAAGGTACGACAAGGCATTGACCCGCCGGCTCCCTTCCAAAATGGCTAACTGGCTGATAGCAAAGATTACAGGGGTTAAACTTCACGATTTCGGATGTACGCTCAAGGCCTATCGCAGAGACGTGATTGCCGAGACAAGGCTTTACGGCGAGATGCACAGGTTCATACCGGCTTTGGCAAGCTGGAGCGGCGACAAGATATGTGAGATGGTCGTCAATCACAGGCCAAGAACGGCCGGTGTGGCAAAATACGGGCTGGGCCGTACTTTCAAAGTCATACTGGATTTGATTACCGTCAAGTTCTTGGTTTCATTTTCCACCAAGCCCATTTACATCTTCGGCGGATTGGGCATGCTGACGTTGCTTGGAGCGGTTTTATGCGGGCTTATAGTATTGTATCAAAAGTTCTTTTCGAACTTTTCAATAAATCGCAATGCGCTGTTCTATCTGGCCGTGCTTCTTGTCACCACAAGTGTTCAGTTCATTCTGATGGGGCTTTTGGCCGAGATACTCGTGCGGACTTACCATGAATCACAGAATCGTCCGACTTATGTCATAAAGGAGATTCTCGAATCACACGAACCAGGCGGGGAAGCTGAATGAGCAAGCCATCTGCCCAAAGTCGCGGTCCGAAAAAAGACCACGTCCGCATACCCGGCAAAAAGCAGGCTAACTATGAAGTGATTTTAATTGGGCTTGCGATAGTCCTGGCGAGTATTCCGTTCTGCCTCGGCAAGTATTTTGAGTTCAATTCACCGGGTCCATTCGACAGCGGTGCTTATGTTTACTCGGCGGCACATATATTAAACGGAGCGAGGATAGGTATAGATGAAATACCGAGCGCCCAGCCCGGTACACTTCTGGTTAATATACTGGGGGTGTGGCTGTTTGGTTTCAGTGATGTTGGGCCGAAGATAATACAGGGCCTTTTGCAGGCGGCGGCGTTTGTCCTGATGTTTGTTGCCTTGCGCAGGTTGTTTTGTACTCTGGCGGCGACTGTAGCTGTGGTTGTGGCGTCGGTATATCTTTCTGCGCCTCTTATAGCCAAGTTCGGCAACGTCAAAGAGCAGTACATGATTGCCTTTATGGTTATGGGCATAAGCTGCTTTGTACTTGGCCAACTGTCGGGCAGGGGTTTCTGGAATTTTTTATCCGGTGCATTCCTGATATGGGCGCCGCTGTTCAAGCCTACGGGGCTGTCGGCTCCCGGTGCCCTGGGATTATTTCTTATCGTGCAGGTTGTTTTGAAAAACCGGACTATCCGACAGACAGCCCGGGATATTGGACAGCTTGTTCTGGGAGCGGCAATCTCGATCGCGCCGCTGTACATATGGATAATAGCAGCGGACGTGCAAATGAAATTGCCCTATTCGTTTGTCTGGGGGGTTATAAGCAAGGTCTTGCCGTCGGCAGGCGGCGGTTCGGCCGAAGCAACCGGTGGTTATGTAAGCACCAGTCGTAGTCTTGTGCCGTTTTCCGAACAGTGGCCGCGGGTTTTGCGGTATTACGGACTTCTTGTATTGCCGATTACGCTTGCGGTCGGTTCTATCCTGATGCGCCTGGTAGTCTGGCTTAGGGCAAAGCTCAGTAAGACCGAGCTGCAGGATACTGCTGTCTGTGGGCGTTTCGTACTTCTTCTCGGCCTGTGGTGGTTTCTCGACATGGCTTTTGTATGGATTAGCCCGCGCTCCTACGAGCAATACTACCTGCCGTTGAACGCATCGGCTGCGATGCTCGGCGGTTATATAGTGACATTATATCGGCGGAAACTGGGCAGCGGGGAAAAGGCACCCTGGATTATAGTCGGGATTATATCTCTGATGGTTATGATGGTTATGTCCTGGCATATATTTGCCGGCATACAAACAAGCCCGCACTCGGGACGTTCATACAGCCGGCGCACAAAGGGCTATGTCCAGACGTATAAGGAAATCTCTCTGCGGCGACAAAGAGACCTTAAAGGTCCCTGGGAAGTTGTGGGTGAGTATATTCGTATGCATTCGCAGCCAGGCGACAAAATTTACGTCTGGGGCTGGTATCCCGGTATTTATGTTCAGGCCCAGCGGTTCAGCTCGGCGTCGAGTGCTTTTTCCACGACTCGAACGGAACCGGCACAGTTAAAGGGAGATATAGACAAACTTTTGGCGGAGTTCCATCGTGAAATGCCAAAGTTTATTGTTGATTCGCGCAAGCGGCACATACCGACGGAAAGACCCCCTTATGAATTATGGCCCATAGCGCCGAAGGGATTTATGGGTTTGCAAAAATCTACATTCCTGCCGCTCAATAAAGAAGTTATTAATCTATACGACCGCGAATGGGCCAAAATGCTGACTGATCGGTTCGATGATGATGAAGCGGAACGTTACAGGATTCTCAAGCCTTTCAGGGAATTCGTGATGAATAATTACCGCAATGTCTCCATGTTCGGCGACCATGTGCTGTTTGAACGCAAAGAAGACACAACAAATATAGAGCAGCAATAGTTGTGACTGAACTTAAGATATTGATGCTTAACCATGAGTTTCCGCCTGTCGGGGGCGGTGCAAGCCCTGTCACTTTTGAGTTGTGCAGGCAGCTTGTCAGGCTTGGCCATACGGTCGACGTGGTGACAATGCACTATGACAACCTGCCTCGCTTTGAGACGGTCGAAGGCGTGAGGGTGTTCAGAACTCCCGCCGTTCGGAAAAAGCCGGATATTTGTTACACCCATGAACTGGCGACATATTATCCGGGAGCGATTTTCAAGACACTCGGTTTGGCGCGAAAGCAAAGGTATGACGTTATTCACTGTCATTTCATTGTTCCCGGCGCGCCGCTGGCCTGGACCGTCAGCAAGTGTGTCGCAATACCGTTTCTGGTGACCTGCCACGGCAGCGATGTCCCCGGTTACAATCCGGACAGGTTCAGCCTTGCTCACTCACTGATTCGGCCGGCGTGGAAATTCCTTGTCAAGAGGTGTCCGGTACTGGTCTCACCGAGCAAATCGCTCAAAGACTTGGTGCTGAAGAACTTTCCAAAGGCCAATGTGCGGGTAATCCCAAACGGCATACACCTCGACCGGTTTGGTCATCGTGCGAAGACCAGAAGTATATTAATGTGCAGTCGGCTGCTCCCCAGGAAGGGTTTCCAGTATGTGATTGAAGCGATTGGGCGGATGAAGCTGGATTGGCAGGTCAACATTATCGGTGACGGGCCATACCTTGCTCACCTCAAAGAGCTGGCGGCGAAGGTCGAAACGCCGGTCAAGTTCTGGGGCTGGCTGGACAGGGACGATAAGATGTTTCGACAGCTTTTTGAGGAAAGCTCGATTTTTGTGTTCCCATCCGAAGCTGAGAATTTCCCGACTGTGCTGCTGGAGGCTATGGCTGCCGGGACGGCAATAATCACCAGCACCGCCGGCGGGTGCCCCGAAGTAGTGGCAGATACAGGCATTCTTGTCGAACCGGGCGATATCGAAGCAATAAAAGAGGCTCTGCAGCAACTGACACAGTCAGAAGAACTGCGCCAGCGGCTGTCAGAAGCTGCGTTATCGAGAGTGCAACAGTTCAGTTGGGACTGCGTAGCCGGAAAGTATCTCGACGTCTATAAAGAACTTATCAATATGAAAAGCCTATAGTAACGGGACAGATTCCATAGTATTGGTGATGATGAGCTTCTATGATGCCCAAAGACAATAACAGCATCGCACAGACGCAAAAGAGAATCGGGGTTTGTTTTGTCAGCCCGAAGGCTTATCCTCTGTTCAATCCGGATGTACAAGGCGTGTTCGGCGGTGCAGAGGTAGACCTTTATTATATCGGTACCGAACTGGCGAAAGATGTCGGCTTCGACGTCAGCTTTGTGACGGCGGATTACGGGCAGCCGGATACACAGACAATAGAGAATGTCAGAATAATCAAGAGCCTGACCTTTGAAGAATGTGCTCTGAAGGGAGCCGCAAAGGTCTGGCGGGCAATGCGAAAAGCAAACGCAGATATTTATATCATGAAAAGTGAATCCGGTGTTTCTCTGGCAGCATTTTTCTGCTGGCTTAAGGGTAAATTCTTTGTTTATCGAACGGCTCGTGCAGCCCACTGCGACGGGACATACATCAGGGAACACCCCCTGGCCGGAAGGATATTCAGGCGGTCTGTTAAAAGTGCCGGACTCGTTTTAACTCAGAACGAACACGACAGGGCAGGGTTGCTCAGGACTGTCGGCGTTAGTGCAGTTGTGGTTCAAAACGGTCACAGAATCGGCGAGCGTACCCGGGCAGACAAAGACACGGTTCTATGGGTTGGTCGAAGCGCGCCGACAAAGAGGCCTTACAAGTTTGTCCAGCTTGCTCAGGAACATCCTTCACAGAGGTTCACTATGATATGTCAGCGAGCCACTGGTGACGAAGATTATGATAAGCTTGTTAGCGTTGCTGAAGGCGTGACTAATCTGGAGCTTCTTCAGCGCGTACCTTTTAATGAGGTCGGCTCCTATTTTGCCCGCGCCAAGGTGTTTGTGAACACAAGCGACATCGAAGGTTTTCCTAATGCTTTCATTGAAGCCTGTCTCGCAAGCACACCTATATTGTCCTTAAACGTCAATCCTGACGGTTTTCTCGACAAGTACAAATGCGGAATCTGTGCAGGAGACGACTGGCAAAAGTTTGTGGATGGCCTGGAATTGTTGTCGAATCCTGATGAGGCCGGGGAATATGGTGATAATGCTTTCGACTATGCTAAAAAAAATCACGACATCACGATAATCGTTGAAGAGTACAAGAAGCTGTTTAAGGAATTAACGGCTGGGCTGAAGTGACGGGCCAGCCGTTAGAAGACTATTAGAGTTCCCTACAATTATGAGTAACAGTCTGACATCAAAAGAATACTGGAGTCAGGTTTGGGAAGGAAAACGACTGCCTGTAACCGCACACCCTGAATATGATGTACGCAAAACACTCGACATTATTCTGCCTAAATCTGATAAGATTTCATTTATAGAAATTGGCTGTGCGATAGGCGGGTGGATAGCATATTTTCATAAAGAGTTTGATTATAAGGTCTCGGGGATAGAGTATGTTGAACAAGCTGCCGTGACAACCAGGAACAATATGGAGCTTCAGGGAATCGACGCCGAGATATTAAACGAGGATTTTTTCAAAGCTGAGATTGCTGCTGCAAGCTATGATGTTGTTTTCTCTGCCGGTTTTATAGAACATTTTGACGACCTTGAGGGCACGGCAAATAGAGTGAGCGCGTTAGCCAGACAATATGTCGTAACTATAGTTCCGAACACATATGGATTGAACGGCTTCATCAGCAGGACGGTCAGGCCAAAAGTGTTTTATGGCCATAAACGAATTGACAGGGACCTGCTGAGAAGCCTGCATGAAGGAACCGGGCTCAATACGTTATTCTGCGATTACGCGGGCGGGCTGCAATTCATCATGCCGGCAAAGAAAACTGTTTTTTTCAATAAGCACTCTTGCCTTGCAAAGATTATCAATCTTCCTTTCTGGGCTTTCAACCAAATGTCAAGAGCCCTCAATAAATATACCGGCCTGTGCCCAAGAACAAGATTTCTTTCAGAAAAATTGTTATATATAGGGAGAAAGGCTTGACGATGAAACGAGATGGTAAACTTAGAGAGGTTGCGGGCATCCATTCGTTGCATGATTTGGCAAAACCCGTTATTTACTGAGAATATAATGAACTGGCGTAAACCACTCATAAATTTTGCTCTGAACCTGACAAGTCGACCGGCCT
>CAZFHM010000066.1:0-11332 GCA_964518825.1 uncultured Pirellulales bacterium | reverse complement strand
GCAAGTATAGGCGGGGTGCTCGAAATCTTAGGTGATATGTCGTTTGGCAGTAGTTTGGATGTTAATGGTCTTGCTACTGTCAGCGGTGGTGTTGCTTCGGGCAGTATTCATATCAACGATTCCATAAGCGGTCCAAATAACATAACCGGTGTTGATACCCTGGAGGCGGCGACTGTAGATGCGAATACAGTCAATGTCGGCGACAGTATTACACTCGATGGCACTACCGGTGAAATATCTACCAGC
This sequence comes from uncultured Pirellulales bacterium, assembly GCA_964518825.1. GTDB lineage: Bacteria > Planctomycetota > Phycisphaerae > Sedimentisphaerales > Anaerobacaceae > JBBABK01. Next base: position 11,086 of record CAZFHM010000066.1, on the reverse strand, counting down.
GGTGATCTAAGTGTAGGCGGAGCTTTTACGGTCGACGGTGGAATTGCATCAGGTGGTATTCATATCAACGATTTGACCAGCGGTGCGAATAATATTACCGGCGTTGATACACTGTCGGCCCAGACTGTCGATGCTGCGACTGTGAACGCGACGACCTTTAATGCCGGTGAAACGGGCGGCGGGGCAGCCGGAATGATAAATATTACCGACGGCACGAGCAATACTATCACGTTCAACGGTTCTACCGGCGCAATAACCAGCACCACTTTGACGACGACCGGCGATGCAAGTATAGGCGGGGTGCTCGAAATCTTAGGTGATATGTCGTTTGGCAGTAGTTTGGATGTTAACGGCCTTGCGACGGTAAGCGGTGGTATTAATACCGGAGATATTCACATCAACGACGCGACCAGCGGCGAGAACAATATCACCGGTGTCGATACGCTGGAGGCTGTGACGGTAGATGCAACTACTGTAAACGCCGCGACCTTTAATGCCGGCGAAACGGGCGGCGGGGCAGCCGGAATGATAAATATTACCGACGGCACGAGCAGTACTATTACGCTCGACGGAGCTACAGGTGATATAACGACGACCGGCGACGTAACCATTGGTGGATCTCTTGCTGTCGACGGCGGATTAAGTATTATCGGCGGTATTTCTAACAGCGGCGACAGTATTATTGGCGGGACGCTTGAAGTTTCCGGTGCTACATTGCTCGAAAGTACGCTTAGCGTAGCCGGGCTTTCGTCGCTGGATGGCGGGATAAATGTCAACAGCGGGAATTTTACCGTTGCAACCAACGGTGATACGAGCGTTGGCGGGATTCTTGGAGTTACAGGAGACCTTACAGCTACCGGGGCAACTAATACTATTGGTGCAGCGGGAACGTCGGAAAATACAATAACCGGTGCGACCAATATAATAACCGCAACGACAAGCACTGAAATTAGCGGAAATAACGCAAATGTTTCCTTGTCGAATGATTCCGCGGGCATAAACGTAACCGGCGGCTCGGTGGTAGCACTGACAGATAACACGGCTTCTATATTGACTGCGGACGGAAAAGGGTTAACTATTGACCAGACGACACATACAACAACCTTAACCGGCGGGCAAAATTCTTCCACTTGGACGCTAACGGACGCATCGGCAACGCTGGGTGTCGGAACTGCGTCTTCTTCTGAGGTCCAGGTGTTCCGGGCAACAAACACAGCCGGAACTACCGCCGTTACAATCGGCGGAAGCAGCAACGTTTCGAATCAGATTTTGGCAACCGCAAGCGGCGGAACAAACTCGATGATAGCCAATGCGACCGATGGTGAAAATATCATCTCGGCTGCAACGAACACAATTACCGGCGAAACGACTATAACATCCGGCGGAAACAGTATTGTTGTATCCGGCAATACAAACAGTAACTCGCTTGTGGTTAGCGATACTCAGCAAGGCTCGGTCGGGGTCAATACATTTGATTACGGAACGTGTGTTACCGGCGGCATGCTTATTGACGGCGACGTCGGCGTTAACGGCAGCATTTACAGCCTTAATCCGACCGCAAGTGCTACTGTTAATGTTGGGAATAATGGAATGACTATTACAGGGGAAGAAAATACGGTCATTCTGCAGGCCGATGACGACGCGCTTGATACCAATTCTCGTGCTCGACTTGAGATGACTCCTACCTCCGCGAATTTATATGTAAACACCGATGACGGAGTATCTCATGGAGTAACTATAACTCAGGAAAGCACCGTTATTTCAGGCGGGACCAGCTCAACGTCGCTTACACTCGATGATGACGGGGCCACATTCCAGAATGACGATACAGGCGGTCCGGCAAGAGTAACGGGCGTGGCTAACGGTGTTAATCGATATGATGCGGTTAATGTGGGGCAATTCAGGAGTGCCGTTGACCGGCTTGACAGGAGAATCGACAAGGCTTATTCGGGCATAGCGTCTGTTGCGGCTTTGGCGGCGATTCCTGCTCCGGTTCCGGGCAAAAATGTTTCGGTCGGATTAGGTTTCGGAAATTTTGAAAGTGAAAGTGCCATCGCTATAGGAGGTAAAGCCCTTGTGGGGCAGAATAAGAATATTACTCTTTCTGCCGGGCTGGGGTACAGCGATAACACCACGACGATGAGCGCCGGAATAGGTTGGAGTTTTTAATGGAGCTTATTCAAAGATTCAGCGGAAGGGCAAGATACATTCTGTCCTGACGGTGTAATATAACGTCCCTCGTTTGGCCGGTGGTTCATTCTGTTTTGACGCTGGGGCGAACTGATGCGCAACTTACGTCAGCTCGACCGACCAGTACGCGTTATCAAGAAACTGCTTCCAGCTTTTGTATCGCTGATGACCGAGATGGACGTGCAGCAGGGGGTTGCGTTTCGGTTTGACAGGTGTGCGGACAAGTGTCATGTGGGCCTGTTTCGGAGTTCGGCCGCCTTTCTTGACGTTGCATCTTGTGCAGGCACAGACAATATTTGACCAGCTCGAGCCGCCGCCTATACTGCGCGGGATAACATGGTCAAGACTGAGCTCCATCGTGGAAAATTTCTTGCCGCAATACTGGCAGGTGTTTCTGTCCCGGGCAAAGATATTCCGCCGGTTAAACTTGACTTCGCTTCTCGGCAGCCGGTCATAGAAAAGCAGCCGGATGATTCGCGGCACTGCAATATGGAAATTGACGGTGGCTATCCAGTCGTAGCCGTCGGGTTCGAACTGTCGCTTGAACCGGCTGACGTCGCACCATGACTGAAAGTTGTAATTTGCATAGGTGTTGTCCTCGCAGGAAACGACCTCCGCCAAATCGCGAAAGAGCAGGGAAAAGGCCCGTTTCACGGAGATAATGCGAACAGCCATGTAGTGCTTATTCAGCACCAGCACGTTACAGGTAAGAGCCGAATGGTCTGCATAACCGGTCATTTTAATAACCGAAAAAAAATCACCCTTTATCTCTCAGCCGAACTACCGATAAAATAGCACGGCCGCAGGTTTATCGCAAGTGAAAACTTGATGAGGATTTTCGGGGTAAAAGGGCTCGGCGTCACCTGAAATTGTGTACGTATGGGTTTCGCCTCGCTGGTGTGAAGGTAGTTATTGGCTTGCGCACAGCGACTCTTCGTACAGCAGATGCGGCGAGAGTTGATTTTACGCAATCAACGTGTCGTAAAAACAGTGAAGTCTGGAGCTTTACGCCGTTTCTTCGGTGCTCGCGGCGACAGGCATTACGTTTTCCGCTCGCAGGCCTTTCTCTCCCTTTACAACGTCATAGGTAACATCCTGGCCTTCGTTGAGCGTCTTGTACCCATCGCTGGAAATACTTGCATAATGAACAAAAATATCCTGACCGTCTTCGCCCGCTATAAAACCGTATCCTTTGCGGGCATTGAACCACTTTACTTTGCCTTGCGACATAAACGACTCCTTTGGTAAAGCCTTTGCAAAAATCATCACTGCCGAGAAGCTTCAATCAGACGGTTACACCCGGCAGTGAGTATTCTACATTTGTGAGCCCCTTTGAATCGACTTAGCCGGTGTCGTGGTAAGATTGCTCTTCATCTCTCTTCCCATCTTGAACTTTACAGTGCGCTTTGCCGGCACATCGACACGTTCAAGAGTCTTGGGGTTCTGAGCGGTTCTGGAGGCTCGGGTCCGCGTTTCAAACACACCGAAATCGCGAAACTCGAGACGATTACCTTTGCAGAGCTCGGCAGTAATCTCATCGAGGAACGACTGGACGATACGCTTAACTATAACCCTTTTTGCCTGCGTGGCTTCTGCAATTCTGTCGATGAGTTCTTTCTTGGTTATTGTTGCCATAGACTTTCCTCACTTCAACAAAGAAAACGCGTCAATGCGCTTTGCCGAACGCACAGGCACTTTTCGCAGGATGTGCAGCACTACCCGGGGGCGTCGAGAAGTATTGCCGTCAATTTGACTTTTACAAATAGTCACGTCTGTCAACCGTCAACAAATCTGGCAAACCCTGAAATAAAAACAATCGCAAATTACTATACTATAAAGACTTCTACGCAACAAGATTTTTTTAAATAAAATTTTGCACTCTTCCCATACGAATATTTTGCTTGTTGCGCAACCTGCTTTTAAGCCCTGTCGGCAGTGCCGGCGACTGTTTTGGGCATCCGGGACAAAAGCTGTCTCGCAGGCACAATGTCTGCATGTTGCACATTCGACATTTCAAACATAAGTTCTTTTCAGGCAAGCGGTTATGACTAAAGGCCTGGCCGGGACATCACCGATGTCAGACTTCGGCCCGGTACGTGTCTCGAATTGGATTGACCGTGTGGACTGCCGGCCGCATAATTGCCGATTCTATAGGGTCCCCCCAGCGCGATATGCTGCGTTTGGGCAGCCAGATACTCGTAAACGACCAGCGGTAATTTAGGATTAGCCTTGTTATGTCATCTACCGACCAGAAACACGTTGGACCAGACTCTTGGCAGGCCGAAAGAAGATTCAGGGAGATTATTGAGACGGTCCAGTGGTTGCTGATAGCGCTTATTCTGGCGTTGTTATTCCGCGCATTTATTATGGAGGCCTATCGCATACCTACCGGAAGCATGGCTACGACTTTGAAAGGCGCGCACTTCAGGCTCTACTGTCATCAATGCGGCTGCGCGTTCGACAGGGGGTTCGATACGGGTGACTACGGATTACCTAAAGAAACTTTGCCGGATGACGGCAGAGAAATTCCCGGTGATTGTCACTGCCCGAACTGCGGTTACAATTTGAAGTTTGACGAACCGATATGGGTGGCTAACGGCGACCGCATACTGGTCCTGAAGTGCCGGTACCAGTTTGTCGAACCGAAAAGATGGGATGTAGTCGTTTTCAAAGACCCCGCGGACCCGGGCAGCAATGTCATCAAGAGATTAGTCGGCCGACCCGGTGAGACCGTTGAGATAATCGACGGTGACATATATATCGACGGCAAAATTGCTCGAAAACATGGTAAGCTGCAGGAGAAACTATGGATACCGGTTTCTAATAACGATTATCAGCCTCTCAGACCGAACGAAGAATCATTTCAAGGCCGACGATGGCATCTCCCCTGGCGGTTCGACAGCACACAGTGGCGCATCGATGCGAACAATGCCGCCTGCTTCGAGTCACTTGGTGAAGATGATGAGCTTCGAGAGCTGGTTTACGACGGTTCGGCGGGTAACGGTTTAAGGGCAGGCTACGTTTATAATGGAACTGCTTATCACGATGTAAGGCCTTATTGCAGTGATTTGAAAATACGCTTCTTCGTTCAGGGCAGAGGCGGTCTGTGTGCCGGCGCCGAGTTAAGCAAGTATGGGCGAAGCTGGCGAGGCTGGGTCGAGGACGATACGATGTTCATAGGCAGGGTGGTTGAAGGTGAAGTTGAGAGGCTTATAGAAAAGCCGCTGAGAGAAAATCCGGGTGCCGGCGATATGATAGTTTTTACAAATGTTGACCATCGTCTTACTTTCCAATGTAACGAAGATACTGTATCGTATGACCTCGGTGAAGGGCCTGATGATGCGGGCGAGAGACTTGTTGATATTGCCCCTGAGGCCGGAATTCTCGCCGCAGGTAAAGTTCGCATATCCCGTCTGGCAATTTTCCGGGATATTCATTATACTGTGCAGCACTTCTATGGCGGCCACGGCCCGGTCAGGGCGGCCGAAGGCAGTGGTTTTACGCTTGAAGCCGGCGAGTATTTTGTGCTCGGTGATAACAGCCCGAATTCTTATGACGGACGCTGGTGGGCTACGCCGGGAATAGGAAACAATGGTATCAGCTATCGAGCCGGTATTGTGCCGCGGGATTTTCTTGTGGGCAAAGCGGTGTTCGTTTATTGGCCGGGCGGTTTCAGGGTTTTCCCGAAATCCCGCTCGGCGGTAATACCCAATATCGGGCAGATGCGTTTCATATACGGCGGGTCCGAATCAGGCCGTTAGCTGTCAAAAGCTCGCTGAAAAGCAGGTTACAGGAGACGATGTTTTAGACCATGTTTAAGAAAAACCAGGACACGCAGGACAAGCAAAGCAGCAGGACAAAGCACGATGTCGTAACGGAAGTTGCCAACATACTCGAGGAATTGGCAAGTGCACTGGTTATGGCGCTGCTGGTAATCGGTTTTGTCGTTCAGCCTTTTATTATTCCTACCGGCAGCATGGCCGAAACGCTCAAAGGTGCCCATTTCAGGTTTAACTGCCCGCAGTGTGGCTGTCAATACGACAGGGACTTTCAGGACAGGAATAACCAGGTGCCGCGGCAAAAGATTTATCCGCCTGTCTCGCGGTGTCCGAGCTGCGGTTATTACCATAACTCGCAGGGGCCTGTTCTCGTCGCCAAAGGCGACAAGATACTGGCGTTGAAATTTCCGTACCAATTCATCGAGCCTAAGCGGTGGGACGTGGTGGTTTTTAGGAACCCGAGCAACCCGGTGGAAAACTACATCAAAAGGCTCATAGGCAAGCCGGGCGAAAAGGTCGAGATAATCGACGGTGACATTTATATAAACGACCGAATCGAACGCAAGCCGCCGAAAGTCCAGGATGAAATGTGGATGATAGTTTACGACAGTGACTTTACACCGGTCCGGCCGAACGAGAACCGGTTCAACGACCATAAGTGGCAACAGCCTCTTCGGAATTACGGCGAAAGCAATTGGAAAGCTGTGGAAAATAACGACGGCCGGTTTGTTCTCAACAGTATTAGCGGCAGAGAGAACAGGCTGATTTATGATACGACAATCGGCAACGATTTTCGTACGACCTACGCCTATGACGGTGTTGAACAGTATGCTCTGCTGCCGAATTGCAGTGACTTGATGGTACAATTTTATGCCGAATTTAAAAGTAACAGCGCGGGCAGGCTTATCGGTGCGGGCCTTAGAAAATATCAGCGATACTACAAAGCTCGCGTAGACGACCAGGGCCGAATGACAATCGCCGGGGTCGACGGCGGCAGAGAACAGATACTGGCCCAAAGGAGCATTGATTTGCCTGTCACAGGTGAACTGGTTGCGGTAAAATTCGCCAATGTTGACCATATGCTGAAATTCCAGTTCGCCTCCGAAGAGCTTCTTTATGATTTGGGAACGAAGTCGTCCGACGCCGGCCCTTTCCGTGAAGAAGCCGAGCCGGAGGTCGAAATCATAGGTTCCGGTGAGCTTGAGATATCGCATGTGGCTGTCTATCGTGATACCTACTATCTTTCCAGGCATTACGGCCGCGGTTCTCAGAATGGGCATGCTGTACAGGGTAATCCGTTAAAGCTTCAGGACGATGAATTTTTTGTCCTGGGCGATAACAGCCCGGCCAGTTCCGACGGCAGGTGGTGGGATAAGCCCGGCATCGGCAACAATAACGAGCAGTATCGGCCCGGCGTGGTGCCGAGAGATTACCTGGTAGGCAAGGCCTTTGTAGTGTTCTGGCCGAGCGGATTTAGGCCGTTTGAAAAGTTCCCCTTTAGGATAGTTCCCAACGTTCGGGAAATCAGGCTGATATACGGCGGCTCGAACCGCAGTCAGTAAAACTCACCTTTGGCAGGCGGTTATTGACTTTGAGGGGCGTTGAGGTTAATTTATCGGGTTTGGTACGGAGACCGGTTTTTTTAGTTTTAAGGGGTCCCCAAACACAAAAAAAAGTTGGAGGTATCCCTGAAGCATCAGGAAGCTTAAGTTTATGAAAGAGACAAAGAAACTTGAGGAGCGTTTCGAGGATATGAGTATCCTCGAGGAGCTCAAAAATTCATACCTGAACTATTCCATGAGCGTTATTGTCTCGCGGGCTCTGCCGGATGTGCGCGACGGGCTCAAGCCGTCGCAGCGTCGAATTCTGGTTGCGATGCACGATTTGAGTCTGGGCCCGAGGAGCAAGCACCGAAAGTGTGCAAAGATAGCGGGTGATACCAGCGGTAACTACCATCCGCACGGCGAGGCCGTTGTCTATCCGACGCTCGTTCGCATGGGCCAGAAATGGAATATGCGGTACCCGTTGATTGACCCGCAGGGCAATTTCGGCAGTATCGACGGCGACCCGCCCGCCGCAATGCGATATACCGAGGCTCGAATGACCGCCGCCGCCACCGAGATGATGGAGGACATCAGGTACGATACCGTGGATTTCATGCCCAACTACGATGAGACTCGCAGCGAGCCGCTCGTGCTGCCTTCAAAATTTCCGAATCTTATCGTCAACGGCTCGACCGGAATCGCGGTAGGCATGGCGACAAATCTCGCGCCGCACAATCTCGGCGAGGTCTGCGATGCACTTTTGCTCGTTATCGATGACCCCAAATGCGGCTTCAAGGATATTATGAAGGTCCTGCCCGGACCTGATTTCCCGACCGGCGGAATCATCTGCGGTAGAAAGGGTATCGTAAACGCTTATACTACCGGCAGGGGACATCTGACGGTCCGGGCCAAAGCCGATATCGAGGACACCAAACGAGGCAAGACCCTGATTGTTATCACCGAAATTCCTTATATGGTCGTAAAGACGACAATCGTTTCTAAAATTGCCGATTGCGTTCATAATAACCAGCTTGCTGAAGTTGCCGACGTCAGGGACGAATCGGACCGAAAGGGTTTGCGGGTTGTTGTCGAATTAAAAAAGGACGCCGACCCTAACGTGGCGATTAACAAGCTTTTTCAATATACCCCCTTGCAGAACACATTTGCGATATCGAATCTTGCGCTGGTCAATAATCGGCCCGAAACGCTGAATATAAAACAGCTTCTAAACTACTTCCTTGACCACCGCAAAATAATCATCCGCAGGCGAACCACGTTCCTGATGAGGCGATGCCGCAACCGCGCGCATATTCTCGAAGGGTTGATTCTCGCGGTAAGTGACATTGATGAGATTATCGAAATTATCAAGAAATCTCCCGATGCGCCGACGGCCAAGCTGAACCTTATGAAAAAGCCTCTAAAACTGGCTGAGGCGGCGACATTGAGTAAGATTCTGCCTAAAGAATTTATTAAGGAAAAGAGCAAATCTAAGCATTATCTGACCGGACCGCAGGCCGATGCAATCCTGACGATGCAGCTTCAAAGGCTGACCGGACTGGAGATAGAGAAGCTGGCCAAGGAATACGCCGAGCTGACCGAGCAGATAAAAGGTTATGAATCCATACTTGGCGATGAGAAGGTGCTTCTGAATATCGTTCGCGATGAAATTGCCGAGATGAAGCAGAAGTACGCAGACAAGAGACGCACTCAGATTGCAGGCCAGGTTCAGGAATTCAACATCGAGGACTTGATTGCCGACGAGGATGTGATTGTGACCGTCAGTCACGCCGGCTACATCAAACGTATGCCTGTCGATACATATCGCCGGCAGGGACGCGGCGGCACTGGTATCATCGGCTCGGACACCAAAGAGGGCGATTTTATAGAGCACCTCTTTGCCGCCTCGACACACGATTACCTGCTTGTTTTCACCAATCGCGGCAAGTGCTACTGGCTGAAGGTCTATGACGTACCGAGCATGTCCAGGCAGAGCCGAGGCAGGAGCATCGCCAATCTTCTGCAGCTCGGCGACCAGGCAATCGCTTCGATTATCAACGTCAGCAGTTTCGATGAAGATACCGAGGACCAGGGCAAACAGCGGCAATTGGTAATGGCCACGCAGAACGGACTGGTAAAAAAGACCAGGCTAAGTGCCTATAGCAATCCGCGTTCGACCGGCGTTATCGCTATCAAGCTCGACCCAAACGATAATGTGATTAATGTCGCTCTTACCAGCGGCAGCGACCATATCATACTGGGAACACGCGACGGCGTGGCGATTCGCTTCGATGAAAAACAGGCCCGCTCGATGGGCAGGGCTTCACGCGGTGTCAAGGGTATTCGGCTGAGACAAAAGGACCAGGTGGTTGACATGGTTATTGCCGAGCCGGGCGGTTCGCTGCTTACCATTTGCGAAAACGGGTACGGCAAGAGGACCATTCTGGAGAACTATCGGTCGCAGGGACGCGGCGGCACAGGCCTGAAGAACATCAAAACCAGCGACAGAAACGGTAAGGTCGTTGCCATGAAAGCCGTCTCGGGTAATGATGAGATTATGCTGATTACAGCACACGGTATTATCATCAGGACGGGCCTGGACCAGCTTCGTTCAATCGGCAGAAATACTCAGGGTGTCCGCCTGATAAAGCTCAGGACGGACGATAAGCTCGTCGCCGTGGCCAAGATTGTTCAGGAAGAAACCGACGACGGACAAAGCGAAAAACCTGACTCTGAAAGTGAAGAGCCAAAATCAAGTGAGGCTTCGGACTCATCCGGCAATAAGCCCAAACGTGTGGCAAAGAAGAAACGTTCCAAGAGGAGTAAGTGATTTTAACTGGTTTTAAGTGTGTTGCAGCATCATGGCCGCCGCAAAAACCAAAAAATCCGACAGCCCGCAATGCATCTACGTAATCGCGGGCAAAGAAACGTCTCTGGTAAATGCCGAATGCGACAGGCTTTTGGATAAGCTTCTTGTCCCGGCCGAAAGAACAACGGGCCTATTGAACGTCGACGCCGACAGAATAGCGGCCGTCGAGGTGATGGATGAGCTGCGGACCCTGCCGTTTCTTACCAGCAGGCGAATTGTCGTTTTAAGGAACGCCGACAAATTCATCTCCGCCAATCGCGAGCTTCTCGAGACTTATTTCGATAATCCCAGCCCGACGGGCGTTCTGGTAATGACGGCCGGCAGTTTCGATTCCCGCACGAGGCTTGCCAAAATGCTGCCGAAAGTGGGACAGCTCATATCTGTCAGTCAGCCTTCGGCTGCGCAACTGCCGGGCCGTCTGCGGCAATACGCCCTCGAAGCGCACGCAAAAAGCCTGCAAAGCCAGGCCTCGGAACTTCTGATTGAGCTTGTCGGCGAGGAGCTTACCCGACTGTATAGTGAAATCGACAAGCTTGCCTTGTTTGCGACGGATAGAAAGAACATCACCGTCGAAGATGTGAACTCACTTGTCGGGCACAACCGCCTTTATAATGCGTTCGACGTGATTGACTCGGTGATAGAGCGCGATACGGCCGGGGCCGTGGACCAGCTCCGCCGGCTGTTCAGTCAGGACAGAACCGCCCAGT
>CAZFHM010000065.1:0-11423 GCA_964518825.1 uncultured Pirellulales bacterium | reverse complement strand
TGCGGCAGTACAGGGACTATGAATGGCAGTTAAATTTAGCTACTACTATCGACGCAAATGAAATGGAATTTTACCGAAGCTTGAAGTTCCCACCTGATTGCAATGATTTCGACATTATTGGGATTCAGAACACGCTTGATGACATGCTCGACCCCCAAATTGCAACGATGATTACAGTAACCAATGCAGCAGACCATCTGGACGAATACTCCGGCTGCGAGGTTATGTACTTTTTCCTGAGCAGGCTTCCCGAGTGCCGGGAAATACTCGAAAAGATGAACGAGACCGTGCTGACGAACATCGATAACACCGGTAACCGGATGACGATAAACATTGACGGCAGGCAGTATGGACTCATACGCGTGGTTGACCCATGGGGCAGGACGCTGCGATACGACTACTATTCCAATAAAAAAGAGGACCCTGGTCTTCGTTTTAATCAGCGTTCCCAAACTATAAGGAATTTTCCGCAGATAACTTCAGCCGGCCCCGACGGCATATTCGATACGAGTGATGACATTACCAACAGGGAAAAAACCAAAGGCGCAACTTATCAGCCTTGATTATGATTATGAGAGTTAATCACAGACAATCCGGACTTAGCCTGTTGGAAGAGACGCTGGTTGTAGCGATAGTGGCTATAATGATATTCCTGGCTGTCCCTGCCGCCAGGCACCTGTTCGACAGGCTCCAGACACCTGCCGGCGTCAAGGCGCTTATAAGTTCGGCGCTGGCCTCAGCCCGTGCCATTGCAGCCAGAGACCAGAGATACGTAGGCATCCGGTTCCAGCACGCGTGCTATAAAGACACACAGGGCAATATCCAGCCGGAGAAAAGTCCTCTGAAAATGCCACAGTATATGATTTTTATAGAGTATCAACCTGTCGGACAAACAGCCAGCAACGACCAGGATACCTTTATCGCTATCGAGGGCATAGAACCAATCAAGCTGCCGGAGAATATCGGCGTGATGGATTTGACTTTGACGCCGAACGCGGGCCAGATAGAGTCTATCAGTAACAACGACGAGATAAACGATGACAGGGAGCTGCTTGACACGACAACCTTCAGCATCGTGTTCTCGCCCGCGGGAAAGCTCGTCGTGCGGGAAGTGCTGACCAGGAACCGGGACGGTTTAACATCAGGTAATGCACAAAAAAGTGAAGACGATATCATTAACACATGGGGTCAGGTAGAAAACGGTTACGCAATGTTTTGGCAGGATAATGATACCTTCAGTGGTCTGCGTTTAATACAGGAGCCGAGTCGCAGGAGCTTTATTATTTACGACAGAGGAATCCTTCGGAGTCTGCCTCCCGGCAAAAGGTACAGTATGTATCTCGAAGAACTCAAAGAAAAACATATGATTTATATCAACCCTTACACCGGGACTTTTATCAACAGATAAATTTATGGCTGTGATAATAAGACAAAAAGGTTTTTCCATAGCTGAGGTTTTAATCGCGGTCGGGCTGCTGGCTGTGGCGATGATTTTTATCGCGGGTGTGTTCCCGGTTGGAATACGCTTTACACAGGTTTCGATAGACAGGACGAATGCCGCGATAGCAGCCAACGAGGCCTTTGCCAAGGTGCAGCTTTACGCCAACCGGGTTACTGACGCAAATAATCCATTAAACGACCTCTCCTTCAGAGAGCAGAGGGACTTCAATGACTGGTTTACAGGCCAGACCATCGATTACTACGTGGACGTCAACACATACAGTTACCCGACGGATAATACTATCGATTTTAACGACAAAGAGTATTGCTGGTCGGCCCTTCTGAGACGAACGGACCGGTTTATCATCGACCCGAACCTCCCGGATTCCAGCAGGGATATTCAGGTAACGGTATTTGTCTGCTCCAGGCCGAGACCGAACGCCAAATATTGTGCAGCCGTGATGGGGTCGCTGGATTTCCGCACCGACAACTATGGAACAATATCAGGCCAAAGCAGCAGGCTGCCGCAGCCGGTGCGAATTGAAGTTGCCCGGGTCAGCGGCGGCAGGGACAACGAGCTACAGATAACAACCTTTGCCGAAAAGACGCTTATTAATGACGGAGATTTAATCGTCGACGACCCGACCGGGCGGATATACCGGGTGATGGAACGCTATAACTATCCTGACGACGATATAATCCTGCTGGACAAGGATTTCGTGAGGGACGACTGGCGAGGCGGGTCGATTACCGGCAATCGTTTCGTTTGGGTGGTCACGCCGCCGTGGGTGTCGGGATGCGGACTTCCTGCGAATCTGGAATTCGGCGACAGGAATCCCTGCGTCGGAGTCTATCAGAAAGTAATCAGGTTTTGAGCCACAGAGGTATTAGCCACAGATGAACACAGATTTCACAATATTAAACATGAGCCACAGATTTCACAGATTACTCAGATTTAATTTGTGTAAATTTGTGTTCATTCGTGTTCATTCGTGGTTTGCTTATCCCGTTAATCCCGTTATCCTGTCTAAAAGGCGCGGCTTTACAATGGTTGAGCTGATAGTGGCCGTCGGCCTGATGGGGATGATTATCGCCTTTAGCAGTATAATCTTCCGATTCGGGATAGACGCCCATCGAATCTCATCGGCCAACGCAGAGATTATGCAAAAGACCCGTGCGATAACCGAACAGCTCAATTCCGATTTGCGCGGCCTGCGAAAGGATGCCCCGATAGTCATCTGGTTTTATCGACCGGACCCGAACAACGACTCCAACCTGCGGGCAGACCAGTTTATGTTCTTCGCCGACGGTGAGTATTCTTCCATGCAGTCCTACAGCAAATTCGATGGTAAGCCCGTCGCCATAGACGACCTGAACCAGAAAAATACAAAGCTGGTTCACGGAAATCTTGCCAGGATTCATTATGGGCACACCGAGGACGCCAACAACAGAAAGACCTGGACTCTCGATGAGCCTAAACGGACCCTGGGCAGACGATGTCACATTATCACCGACGACAATGACCTGGAGCTGTGGCCTCGCGCGAAGAGTTTCGACATATCGTTCCCTGAAACTACGTCCGGGCAGTATAAAAATGAGGTTTATGAACATGACAGGATGTCGCTCGGCCAATGGAAAAAGCTGGACCGCGACGATTTCGAATATGTTTTTGACACGGCATTTTTTGACAGAACCTCCGGGGACGAGGAACGGCCGGTGTTTGACACGACTATACCCCAAACATACCATAAGCTGCTGTGCGAGGGCGTGGGCAGTTTTGCCGTTCAATGGGCTTACTGGGACAGACGGCTGGGGGGCGTCGGTGATTACGAGCTTCGATGGTTCCCGAGCCGCGACCCGGACGGCGACGGCTTTGACAATGATTCACAGTTCGACCTTAATTTCCAGTTTCCGGGCGACGAAAAATTCGGTGTGTTTTTTAATATACCCCACGGGGCAAAGAAAGGTAAATGGTTTGCAATCGAACAGACACGGTATCGCTTCGGCACCGGCAGGTATTTTGAAGCCGGGTTTTTCCCGGCGGCACTGAAATTCACCTTCACAGTATATGACTCCAGAGGAATCATCGAAGGGGGCAGGACCTTTACGCACATAGTTTATCTTGAGGACTGACACGATTGAAAACCCCGAAATTCGAATCTCGAAACTCAAAATGGTTCGACAAGCTCACCATCCTGAGCAAAGTCGAAGGACAAATTCAAAATACAAATGTTTCAATGACCCAAACAAGGGGCGTCAGCCGTTTAGGATTTTGGATTTCAGTCATTCGTGCTTGTTTCGGTTTTCGGATTTCGATATTCGGATTTAATAATGCAAACAGCCAGAATTAATATGGGAACAAAAAAATGAACGGGGGACATAAATTACCGGACAGCTTGCCAAAAGGCTCGGCCCTTATTTTAACGGTTGTCCTGACGAGCATTCTTGCCATTGTCGGCGTCTTGTTCCTCCTGGCATCGCGGGTCGAGATGCTTTCGACCTCATCGCTGACCGATGAGCGGGATTTGAACCTTGCGGTAGATACAATCATCTCGAAACTTTCAAATACACTCGTTCTCGATACGCCCGGCGTCGGAGGACAGGAATATTACGATTATCCCGGCGAAGAAGACAGATGGCTGGCCAGCATCGAACCATATAAAGACACGGACGGCAAATATAGGTGGGGCCAAATCACCGACCTGACGGGCTATATCAGAAATAACTGGGGTACAGCAGCAGGTGTAACACAGGAAGTTGACGTTGACCCTCCGGGCAGCACAGTTATAAAAGAATATCCAGAGATAACCCTGGATAAAAATGGCCAGCTTGAAGAATTGTGGGCCGATGCGGACGGCGACGGTATAGCCGATTCGAAATGGATTGAGCTTGAAGATGTTATGGGCAGCAAAGCCCAGAAGGTTTACGCGGCCATTCGAGTCATCGATGATGCAGGCCTGCTCAATGTAAATACCGCCTACGAGTTCGATGCAAACAGCACAGACATACTCAGGGTCGACGGCTCACATCTTTACCAGGTAAACCTCAGTGCTCTTGCACGCAGCCCCGACACAATCGCCGGAATAACACTGAAAAGAAGCGGTATGACTTACCCAACAGATGCTGAGTTGGAGGATTACGAGAGGTATGGTGCATGGAGCCTGGCCGACCCGTGTGATGAGTATACCTTGTTTGACATATCCGATGAGCTGGAGCTGCGGTACAGATTCCTGGTCAGCTCACCTGCGATAACAAGGGTTGAAACCGCATGGGAAGATACTTTACCTACCACGGACGAGATTACAGGTGCGGGTTATACTTATATTGCGGACAGACCTTACGATGCAAGAAGCAACTGGGGGCTTGATGACTGGGAGAGGCGGGTTGCTGAGCCGTGTGATGTCCAGTTTGACAGGCGGCATCTGCTTACCGCATACAGTCTTGACCGGATAATCGCCGCCGATGCGAATGGTCTGGCTGGCGCGGGAATGATAAATGTGAATTTTGACCCCTGTGAATATCCGGCCTTCGACCCCAACGACCCCAACAGCCTGCAACCGCAACAGCTCGACCAGGAAACCAACAATTATGATGAGCTGTATTCCTGGAGGACGGCGAAGAATTTTTATATCAGGAGCATCAAGTGCATAGAGCCGAATCTTCCCGAAAGGACCAGAACAAGGATGAAGCGAGAGCTGGCGCAATTAGCGGTCAACCTGGTCGATTTGCGGGACAGGGACACCGACGTGACCAGTCTGAGCCTGCCCGATATCGATGATAGTAATGATTTTGATGATGTTTTAACACGTGATGTAGATAGATTTGTTTACGGCCTGGAGCCTTATCCGGTGATTACACAGGTTGCCATACGAATCGACCCCTGCGACCCGTGCAATGGAACAAACTACTACGCAGTAGAACTGTTCAATCCCTTTAACTTCAACATAAATAATAGCACCCTTAATTTCAGTCTTCAAATTTCCGATTTCAATCAAATTATCGACCCATGCGACCCGAATGCCGGGTTTATTACTCTTCCCGATGTAGTCATGTTGCCCGGCGAATATATGGTGGTCGAGAACATACCGTTTTTCTCTATAGACCTCCTTAATGTGGACCCGAACGCTGTCAGGCAGCATCCCGCGTTGAGACTCTCGAGCGGCTACGTCGTTACGTTTGACGCCAACGGCACGCCGGTGGTGGATGCTAATTTTGTCGATTCGCACAATATCAGGATAACAAGATTAATCCAGGCACGAATAGACGAGGCTAATACCGAGCATCGCGATATCTATGTCGACAGGCAGTTAATATACAGGGACTGGGTCAGGTGGGACCCGACCGGTTTTAGACGTTTTTACGGCAGAGACTTTGACATAGAAGCAGCCTACTGGTGGGACGTTGTATTTCCCCGCGACGAAGACAACAGCAGTTCTGTTATTGTCCTTGGGCAGAACAATTTTGCCACCGACCCGAATCCCAGGCCGGCAATTGATATTTCGATACCTTACGGGCCGGACCAAAACCTTCGGACAATCGGTGATATCGCACGCATCTGGACAATCGGACCGACAGACTATCTTGAAGACCCTCCAGATGTGGATAATTTTAACGATTTGCGATTATTCGACCCCAACTTGCTCGATTACGGTCCAATAGACCCGAATAACCCGAATGATGTAAATGACCCTGATAATACAAGATTTGCAGGTTTCATTAATTACAAACGAACCGTCGGGGAAAAATTGCGATTTGCTTCCATAGCCAAAAGGGACTTTGGAGTTTATAAAGACGAAGATTTCATCAGGCTGAATCTGGCCGACCCGCTCTACGTGGACCTTTTCAATTATATAACCGTGTTCGACCCGCGTGTGGACGGCATCGATAACGATGGTGACGGCATCGGCCGGGGTAACCAAATAGATGAAAATGAGCTTAAGGTGCCCGGCAGGATAAATGTAAACACGGCCCCGTATTTTGTTATCGCGCAGCTTCCATGGATGACGGATGATATTGCACAGGAAATTGTGTATTATCGAGACATGCAGGACATTTACACCGACCGTTATAATACTCTCCAGAACGAATTAAGCAGCCAGCTCGGATATGAGGTATGGCGCAACTATATGCGGAACGACCGTGACGTGCGCGGCTTTATTTCTATTGGGGAGCTTAATCTGGTTGCCGACAGACGAGGTAGTATGTGGAAATATGCTCTTGAACCCGGCCCGTTAGGTTCTAAGTTTCCGGACTTGACTAAGGCCTATAATGGCCTCGACGACGGAGCCGATAATGACTTCGAGGAAAGAGACCTGATATTTGCGCGAATCAGTAACCTGGTAACTGTACGCAGCGACGTATTTACCGCTTATATTCTTGTGCGTCTCGGCAGGGAAGGACCGCAGAAAAGGATAACCGCGATTCTCGACAGAAGCGACGTCTATAGCAATAAAGACAAGGTCAAGGCGCTGGCTGTGCACGACGTCTCTTATCCGAAATAGCAGCGGACTGTTATTTCGGCCGCAGCATCTCAATAAGCTCGGCGTGCACCTTCTTGTTGGCAGCGACAATATTAAATTTCGAGCCGTCGTAAGCGGCAATGTTCACAGGAAAAAGTTTTTTACCCTGGTTGTCGGTCACGGTTGCTCCCGCGGCTTCGGCAATCAGAACTCCGGCCGCAATATCCCAAAGCTTAATCTCACCGGCCACTACGGCGACAAGACCGCCGCACGACAAATACGCCAACTCGAGGGCCAGGCTTCCGAGGTTACGGAACCGGGTACGAAGAATTATCTGCTGCG
The DNA here is from genome assembly GCA_964518825.1 of uncultured Pirellulales bacterium. GTDB lineage: Bacteria > Planctomycetota > Phycisphaerae > Sedimentisphaerales > Anaerobacaceae > JBBABK01. The sequence goes on along the minus strand of CAZFHM010000065.1, from coordinate 4,182 downwards.
CCCATTCGGGCAGGTGCGACTTGAAGCTGCTGTTCAAAGCGACGCTGGAGAACATGTCCATCTTGTCCTGGCTGACTGTGATTCGCCTGTTGTTGAGCTGGGCTTCGCCGCCCTTAAAAGCCGTGTACATGCGTTCCGTGGCGGGGTCGAAAATCACGCCGACAACCGGTTCATCCTCGTACATAACAGCGATACACATAGTAAAAATAGGCATCTGATGAGAGTAATTATTAGTGCCGTCAATCGGGTCAATTACCCACCAGATTTTCTCATCGCCGCGAGGCTCCTGCCTGAACAGCCTTGCGGCCTTGCCTTCCTCGCCGATAAAGCCGTGGTCCGGATAGGTCTCCTTAACCCTGTCGATTATTATTTTCTGGCAGCGTGAATCCGATTCCGTAACAATCTCATCGCCGCCTTTAACGAAGGCTTTGACGTAATTTATATCTTCCATTGCCCGCTGGCCTGCCAGCCGGGCTGCGACAATTGCTGTTTCGAGTAATCTACTCAGTTCCTCGTGTTCCAACGTCATATTATGCCTTTCTTCTATGCCTTTCTTCAGTGAACTTGACACTAAGTTATAACGGGCTTATTCTAATCGAACTATGGTTGAAAACCAACAGTCAACTAAGCGAAAATTGCTGGCAAAGGCTTCGAGAAGCGGCAGAGTCATCGCAGCATGGATTCTGCTAATCTCCCTGGCAATTTGTATTTTCCTTGTGCTGGCCGGCAGGGACGTCATTAATATCAGCAGATTTCTGCCTCCGTGCGGTATGAAGATGAGATACGGCCTGCCGTGTCCTACCTGCGGTTTTACCACGGCAGCGCTCGCTTTTTTCAGGGGCGATATTCCGGGGGCGTTTTACATCCAGCCGGCAGGGGCACTGCTTTGTCTTGCCATTGTAATAACGGTATTTTTAGCTTTTATAACCGCCGTTTTTGGGGTATATTTTCCGTTTCTAAAAGACCTTGCCGGGCGTATCAGGGCCTGGCATATAGTTTTGGCTGTAATTGTCATACTGGCCGGGGCCTGGGCTGTGACGTTATCACGTGCCCTTGTACAGCGAGGCCTGTAGTCGAGTTTTTTAAGACAAGCTGCGTGGAGTGATTTTTATCATGAGAAAACCTGCGGCATTTATAACTATCACATTTTTATTATTCAGTAGCGGCTGTATAGTACCGCTGCTTACCGAGCCGACCCGCAACGAAAAGAAAATACCAGCCGAGTATAATCTCACACTTGCCCAGGGCAAAAAAGTAGTGGTGCTGGTTGAAAACCCAATCTGGGCCAATGCACCTGTGAGTCTGACTTCACAGCTTGCCAATGAGCTGAACAAAAAGCTGACGGATGAACTCGGGCTGAAGTCTAAAGATTTAATCTCTTATGAAAAAGTGCAGACATACATACAGACTGTGCAGGGCGCTTCACAACTATCGCCGGCTGAAATCGGCAGGGCGCTCGGCGCTGATTTGGTCCTGTTTGCCGAGGTGCACGAGTTCATACTGGGGCAGACGACGGAAACAAACTATTACAAGGGACAGCTTGCAGGCAGGGCGGCGCTGTTCGACGTCACTTCCGGACAAAAACTGTGGCCGGAGTCAGAGGCGGGCAAACCCATTCGCGTTGCCTTCGATGTCGAAGAGGGTAGCTACGATAAAGCCGTCGACAGATTGGCACGCTCCTTCGCGCATTGTGTGACGCGATACCTATATGATTGTCCCGTACCGAAATTCAAAATATTTGAGGACAAAAGCGGTACAGGCTGGAAAAACTGGCAGGATTAACCAAATACCGGAGGATACAAATGATAAGAATTTTGATTACTGACAAACTTGCAAAGGAAGGAATTGATCTAATCAACGCCGCCGAAGGCGCCGAGGCCGTCGTCAAGACAGGGATAAGCGAAGATGAGCTCGCAGCTATCATCGGCGAATACGACGGGCTTATTATCCGAAGCGGCACCAAGGTGACCGCCAAGGTGCTCGCCAATCCCGGCAAACTCAAAGGTATCGCGCGGGCCGGCGTTGGTGTCGATAATATCGACGTACCCGAAGCTACCCGGCGGGGCGTACTGGTTATGAACACACCAGGCGGCAACACCTTAAGCGCCGCTGAACATACCCTTGCCCTGATGCTGGCGATGAGCCGTAATGTCGTTCCAGCCTGTGTCAGTCTCAAAGGCGGCGCATGGGACAGAAAAAAGTATATGGGCAACCAGCTAAACCATAAGGTACTCGGCGTAATCGGGCTCGGCCGTATCGGTATGGCTGTGGCGAAGATGGCGATAGGTTTCGATATGAAAGTCCTCGGCTACGACCCGCTGGCTGCCCCCGCCGACGTTGATAAGCTCGGCATCGAGGTCACTGACGACCTGAACCGTATCTTTAAGGAATCGGATTATATCTCCGTGCATGTCCCCAGAAACGAACAAACGCTCAATATGATAAGCGACGAGCAGATAAATATGATGAAGCCGACCGTTCGCCTGATCAACTGCGCTCGAGGCGGCATAATAAATGAAGATGCAATTTACAAGGCGCTTGAAGAAAAACGCATTGCCGGAGCGGCACTCGATGTTTACCCGAAAGAGCCGCCCGAAGACAATCGTTTTGCCAGGTTCGAAAATTGCGTAGTAACGCCTCACCTCGGCGCCAGCACCGAAGAAGCACAAATCGAAGTCGCCGTCGAAGCTGCACAGATTCTGCTCGATGCGATTAAAGGCGGGCCGATTAGAAACGCCCTTAACGCTCCTTCCGTCACAGCAGCTATGCCCCCTATTGTCAGCCGATATTCGGAACTGGCCGAGAGAATCGGAGTATTACTCAGCACTATCGCTCCCGGCAAAATTAAGAAGGTCGGCGTCCGGTATCGCGGAGCCATTGCCGAGGCCGCTGTAGAAGGCGTAACACTTGGTTTTATTGTCGGCCTGCTGCGGAAACACTTCGATATTCCGCTGAATATGGTAAATGCGCCTGTCCTGGCCAGGGAGCGAGGCATTAGTATCGATGAAAGCAAAAATCCGGAAGTAAAAGACGTGGCATCGAGCTTCAGCGCCAGGGTGGTGACGGATAAAGTAACGCGGACTGTAACCGGCTCGGTATTCGGTGAAAAGCTGCTGCGAATCATTGAAATTGACGGCTTCAACGTCGAGATGACACCGGCCGGCTCAGTGCTGGTTATTTTCAACGATGATAAGCCGGGTGTTATTGGTTCGGTCGGCACGATTTGCGGTAAGCATAAAATCAATATCTGTACGATGGGTGTAGGCCAAAAACTCAAAGAGCAAAAAGCCGTTTTGGCCGTCAGTCTTGATAAGGAACCGTACCCGGAGACGATTGAAGAGTTGAGCAGCCTTGACTTTGTAAATGAGCTTTATGTCTGTAAGCTGGATTAACCAAAGCACTCTTACGAAGTTAAGATAGGCAAAGGATGCCTGATGGCGGACGAATTGATTATCAGCATCAGCGGGATGAGGGGCATCGTCAGCCAAAACCTCACCGCGCCAATCGCAGCCGCCTACGGCAGCGCCTTCGGTACTTTTCTAAAACGCAGCACCGCAAAAACCACTGACAAGCTGACCGTTTGCCTCGGCAGGGATTCACGAAGAAGCGGACCCATGCTCGCTTCTGCCGTAACAGAAGGACTGACCTCGGTCGGTATAGATGTAATTGACGTCGGTCTTGTTACTACGCCGACTGCCTCGATTATGACTACACACCTTAAATGCGCAGGCGGCGTAATGATCACAGCCTCGCACAATCCCATCCAGTACAACGGCATCAAGCTGTTCCTGAACAACGGAATGACCCCGCCTGCAGAACAGGCTGCTCAAATACGCGAGATTTATACTAACGCCAACTTCGAACTGCTCGCCTCGAAAGATTGCGGCTCGGTGGGCCTGAATATGCAGGCCTACGATACGCACCTAAACAAAGTCCTGCAAATCGTTGATAAAAAACTGATAGCTTCGAAAAAATACAAGGTCGTACTTGATAGCGTCAACGGCGCCGGCGGACCAATCACTAAAAAACTGCTTGCCGAGCTGGGCTGCCAAACTATTGCAATCAACGACGAGCCAAGCGGAATATTCGAACATACCCCGGAACCGACTGCTGAGAACCTCTCGGCCCTGTGCGAGATTGTAAAGGCAAAGAAGGTCGATATCGGTTTTGCCCAGGACCCTG
>CAZFHM010000064.1:0-11482 GCA_964518825.1 uncultured Pirellulales bacterium | reverse complement strand
GTCGAACCCTCACCCTGTTGCCAGGACGGGATTTTGAATCCCGCGCGTCTGCCGATTCCGCCACTTCGGCCGTAATCCAGAATATTGATTATTGACTATTGAATATTATTTGTCAATTGCGACTTTTTATAAGTAGGACAAACTAAATTACTTATGAATTTTTTCGACTGCTAAACAAAACATCACAACTTCCCAGAATAGCATGCTGCACAATTCAAATTCAAATGATTCGTGCGAAAAAAACTTATATGAAAACACAGGTTCATACACCCCTTGTTGTGGTGTTACTTGCCATGATAGTCGGTATAACTCCGGAACTTCTGATTCTTCTATGCACATTCGTAAATCTTTAACGCGCCCCAAAGCCAAAAAATTGTTATACCTGTTATAGTATACCCCTTGGAGAATTTTCATTACCACTGTCTGAATCCTAATTTCGTCCACAGATATAGCGTATTTACCAGATGGCAAAAATATCTCACTAGGAGTAATATTCGATGTTTCACTCAATATTCTTCGAAACATTGCAGGAGTTTGCGGTCGAGTGGCTCGACGCTTGAAATCAGTTTCCAAAGCAGGACTAATTTTTGATTTAGTGTCCAATACCTGAATATATATACAATGTTGGAAATATTCTTCGTCTTTGCGATAGCGCTCATTACAATCTCTATGTGAAGGGGCAGTCTCAAGGTTTAGGCCCTGTCTAATCCCAAGAGGATAAAAAGACTTAGGTGGAACATGCTCTCGCGAAATTTCATCCCTGTCTATAGCTTTACCACAAAGGTGGTAAATAGTTATTCTGTCATCAACCATTTATCAATCTTCGATTTTCAATATTCAATCAAAACGATATCTTCCGGCACGGCGACAACGTCCCTTCGTGCTGCACCAAGCAGCTTTCGTATCTCACTGCTGTGCTTACCAGCTAACTGTTTAAGCTCGCCGCTGCTGAAACTCGTTACCGCCTTAGCGCTTGTATTAAGCATCACTACCGCACCGGCCTCGAACGAGCCCGCCACTGATACTATCCCGCTGGGCAACAGGCTTTTATTATTTCTCACCGCCCGCATCGCGCCTTCGTCGATACCAATCGTACCGGCCGAGGAGCTGTTCAGTATCCACCTCTTGCGGTTGCTGAGCTTTCGCTTTGGCATAAAGACCGTCCCGATATTCGCCCCCGCCATAATCCTGCCTATGACGTCTCTGGCCCGCCCGTTAGCCAGGACCATCCTGCATCCGGCGTCAGAAGCAATCCTGGCAGCCTCAATTTTACTTTTCATTCCTCCGACAGCATGCTCATAACCGACTTTGGCGCTGGCGCTTTTTACTATCTCTTCGGTCACTTCATAAACAACGGGTACCGGCATGGCATCGGAAAATCTTTTCGGGTCCTTGTCGTACAGCGCATCGATATCACTTAGCATTATAAGCAAATCAGCGTCAATCTTGCTTGCCGCAAGGGCACTGAGCTTGTCATTGTCACCGAATGCCGTACCAATCTCCGCCGTCGATACGCTGTCATTTTCATTCAGTACCGGCACCACCTTCAGCTTTAATAAGGTCTCAACCGAGTTACGCAGATTCAGGTACGTCTTTCTGTTATTTAACACCTCAGCCGTAAGAAGGACCTGAGCAACGTTTACCTTATGCCTGCCGAACGCCTTGCGATACTCATCCATCAGCAAAGGCTGACCTATCGCCGCACAAGCCTGTCGCATCTTCGTTTCCTTCACTCTGCCTGCCAGCTCGAGCCTGCCCGCTCCCATTCCTATCGCGCCGGATGTTACTATAAGAACATCCCTGCCGCTGGCGATAACCTCGCATATCTGCTTTACAATACGCCCAACGTACGCGGTATCGACCCACCCGCCTTTACTTAGCGTATTAGTGCCTATCTTTACAACAACGCGTTTTACCTTACTAAAGTCCCGCATTACGTGCTCTACTGATTAAAAACTGAGATTCATTTAAGGGAGTGATTATACCGTACTGCCCGGCCCTCAACAAGCGGTTATCTTCTGTAACGATACGGTAATAATGAACAACCAACTACAATTTTTTACTGCGAGTGTCATTGAAAAACACCCAGGATTTCTTTGTCATCCAAATCCGCTAATGCCGCACTGATTTTTTTCTGCCATCTTTTAGGCAACGTACGAAACGATTTTCTGACAATCTCCTGTTCGCCCTTATCGACAAGTGCCCGCAGTATTTGTACCGCTGCATCTCTGTCTTTCGTTGTTTTCTCCGGCCTTTGTCTTCTCTCCAACACCAACAGCTTATGGAGCGCAAAATTTGCGGGATGCGGCAGAGTCAAATGAAATTCTTCCACTTTTGCACTTATGGTATTCTGCGCAAGCATATCGAGAAACCTCAATGCCTGGGCATTAACCCCGAGCTGCGGCAGCAAATATGGTTTATCCAATCCCCTGCCTCTTTCTGCAACAAGAAACTCAACGATTAGCTGTGGATGTTCGAGTCTTATATAACCCTGTGAACCGGTAAAATCGGTTACAAAACCGAGGTCTTTTAACAGTTCGGCTACATCGGTTTTAACTCTGATAGTTAACGGCTGTGGAATCAACAAATCAATATCTCGAGTCTTTAGCACGGGAACATAGTTGACGCCTGCAAAAAATGATTTGTAGAACAATGTGCACCAGCTGCCGACCAGAATAATATATTTGAGTACGCCTGCTTTATCCAGCCGGCGAAGAACCTCGACACACAAATCATACTGACTTTTTCCCACGCAATGTGCCTCTTAAAAACCTGATTTGTTTTTTGGCTTCAGCCAAAAGGGTTCTGTATTTTGCCCTGTATTCTTTTGCTTTTTTGTACCGCTCTATTTCTTCTTCGGAAACCTTGCCTTTATATACGAATTTCACCTTGCCGCGATTTCTCATAACAAGATAATAATATTCATGTCCCTTAATTCTCTTCTTTACCAGGCTGCCTTTCGGCAATTTGGCCAGTTCTCTCTCATAGCTTTTTTTCATCGCCAGAGAGTTATTCAGCTCTTCCTTTAATACACCCTTTATTGCATTCATTCGCCGTCTTACGCCTCATTCTAAAGTTACCATACAACATTACTTAAATTGTATTCTGTATGGTAACACAAGTCAAGCAGTTACCATACATTTGGGGGCTTTTAACGAATTTGTATGGTAACACAGGGCAAAATCTTTCGCCCAATATAGCCGGTATCTGCCCTGCCGTCTCTGCTCAGGGTATTTGTGCCTATCTTTACAACAACGCGTTTTACCTTACTAAAGTCCCGCATCTTTATCCTCAGCGATTAGTATACAGCGTATAGCGGTTAGGTTCTGTTTTTCGGGCAAACCATCATAACATACAATCTGTCTATTGAGTCAGACTTCAGCCAGCATTACTGTATAGTTCTTGCCATAGTGCTTTGCGCACTTCGGACAGGTGGTATAGAAAAAATACATTTTCTTCAGGTCCCGGCCTTTCGACTTTACGTATTCTTTCATCTGCTGAGCCCATTTGCCGGCGTTTTTGTACGGTCCCTCGAAGACTTTAGTCACAAACGTGCCGGAGATTTTCTTCATAGCAGCCTGGGGTACTTCTTTGCTGACTGCAATATAAACGTCAGCTCCCCAAAGCGAATTCTCATCCGACAGCAAAATTGGTTCTGGCGCAAGTGCGTCGGCATGGACAATCTTTTCCATATTTTTGACCATGACGCTGCCGAAGTTAAGTGGGATGTGCAGAAAACTCCTGACGCGATCTTTCAGGAAAAGTTTGTCCTGCCATGTTATCTCCTTTTCGTCCCATGGCTCGGGATTGAATCTTGGACAGCACCCGGTTTCCGAGTTTTCATAAAGTACATCCATAGCAATTATCCTCCCTAACAACAAAAATTCCGAACTCTTTTTGCTACGAACTCTTTGATAATAATGACCTGCACGCTAAAGCTAAAGTCCATATTCTTTACTAAGCCTGCGATGCGTGAACGTCTTATCGCCGCGAGAATAGTCCTCAACCACCTGACCGAAGCCTACCAGTTTCCATTTGTATATCAGAAGCCCTTCAAGTCCGACGGGGCCGCGGGCGTGTATCTTGTTCGTACTGATACCCACCTCCGCGCCAAGGCCGTACCTAAACCCGTCACTGAATCTTGTACTGCAGTTCCAGAAAACGTTGGCCGAATCGACAAGGTCCATAAACCTCGCAGCTTTTTCTTTATTATTAGTCACAATCGCATCGGTATGATGTGAGCCGTATTTGTTTATATGCTCAATCGCTGCATCAATGCCTTCGACAACTTTTATGGAAATGATTTTATCAAGATATTCGGTCGCCCAGTCCCGCTCAGTCGCCTTTTTGCCGCCGATTATACCGACCGTTTTTTCACAGCCTCGAATCTCAACACCCTGCTTTTCGAATTCAGCCTTGACCTTCGGCAGAAACTCACCTGCTATTTTCTTATCCACCAGCAATGTCTCCGCCGCGTTACAAACCGCCACATATTGACACTTCGAATCCACCGCGATTCTGACTGCCATATCCAAATCAGCCTCAGACTCAACGTAAACGTGACATATCCCGTCAGCGTGACCGAGCACAGGAATGTTTGTATTGTTCATTATGTGCCGCACGAATTCATTCGACCCGCGTGGCACTATCAAGTCGATATACTCATCCAGTCCGAGCATCACCGCCACGTCTTGCCGTGTTTCCAACAGCCCGAGCCATCCTTCGGGTATTCCTGCTTTTGTGCTCGCTTCTGAAATCACCTTAGCCAGCATTGCGTTGGTCTTTGCCGCTTCGCTCCCGCCTTTTAACAACACCGCATTACCGCTTTTCAGACACAGCGTCGAAATTTGCACTAGCGCATCAGGCCGGGACTCGAATATCACACCTATAACCCCGATAGGACAACTGACCTTATAAAGCTCAAGTCCCTCATCGAGTTCGGTAGCGCTTAACGTCTTGCCGACGGGGTCATCGAGTTTGATTAAACTTTCGATACCGACGATTGTCTCAGCGATTTTCTTCTCGTCGAACTTCAACCGCTTAAGCAATGGCGCAGCAAGATTATCCGCCTCGGCCTTTGCCAAATCTTCTTTATTAGACGCGATGATTTGCGCAGAACTTCCCTTTATAGCCTTGGCGATTTCCGCCAGAGCCTTATTTTTAGTCCCGGCATCAACCGCAGCCAGCTCTATTGACGCCGTTTTGGCAGCCTGTGCTAATTGTGCAATATCCATCAGTCCCTACATTCTGTATTCTATATTCTATATTCTGTTCTACATTCTACATTCTACATTGGATATTACAACAGATTTGTACCTTCGCAGCGGCATCAGCTAACCCGCGTTCGGAATCTCGAATTTGTAACCGATTGTCCGCATAGTATGGATATACTGAGGGTCATGCGGACTGGGCTCGATTTTGTTACGAAGTGTGGTAATGAAGCGGTCGACCGTGCGCGAGTTTACAAAGCAGTCATAACCCCACACGGCATTGAGTATCTGGTCTCTTGTAAGCGCCCTGCCGCGATTTTCTACCATGTAGCACAGAAGCGAGAATTCCTTCGGTGAAAGCTCGATTTCCTCTTTGCCTCTATTCAGAGTTCTTCCGGAAATATCCAGCCGCATTTTGCCGAACTCAAACACATCTTCCTGTTCTTTCCTGCGACGACTCAGAAACCTCTCAACCCTCGCCAACAGCTCTCTTATACTGAAAGGCTTGGTAACATAATCATCCGCACCGAGATTCAAACCGAGAACAACATCGGATTCCTCGCCCTTGGCGGTGAGCATTATTATCGGCATATCCAAATCCTCTTTACGAATCAGCCGGCATATCTCATAGCCGTTTATCTTCGGAAGCATGATGTCGAGGATTATCAAATCCGGCCTGGCGTTAAGAGCGGCGTTGAGCCCCTCCTCACCGTCCTTAGCGGTAATTGTACGATAACCTTTATACTCGAAGTTGTCCTTCAGCCCACGCAGCATCGCCGAATCATCTTCGATTATCAGTACTGTTTCCATAGCCTAATTGCCCGGCGCCGCGCCGTTACTGTCTGCTTCCACAACAACTTCCCGCCCGCGCTGTGTTTCGATTGTATAGCACACCCACAGTCTATTCTGCTCATCATAAGCACCACCGCAATACCGCGGATTATCTTTTGAAACCATGGTTAGCGGTTTTGCCCACTCGCCCCGCCCTGATAGCTCCGACCTCTTTAATTTCCAGTTTCTCCCGTCCGCGGTCTCGCACCACAATACCGTCAAATCCCCTTTATTACTCTCGACAAAATACGGACCGCAAACATTCAATGCGACATCGGACAAAGGCTTCATTTTATCAAACGCCATGTCCGCTCCAATCCTTGGGTTCGCAATGAACACCGTCTTACGTTGACTTCTGTCGATGCTGTCCCAGGCACACCATATTCGTTTATTTTCTGTAACCGCTACCGTGGGTGTAGAATCTATATTCTTGCCGCTAACCGAAGAAACTTCCCCCAAATCCATTGTCCCCATTACAGGCCGCATGAATATCGTCGGCATCTCGGCATATCTGGAATAGCCTTTATTAGGCGGATGAAAATCCCAGCTCCACACGATTACCGCCGAGTTACCCGCCGCCGCAATGCTTGGGTCGGTATGGTCCTCATATTCAGGCACATCCGTCGGACTGACCTGGATTTCAGCAGACCATCCTGAATCATCGAATCTACGAACATATATTTCCCTGTCTCTTGAACGGCCTCGCATTTTCCGCCACTTGTAATAGACCAGCCAGATTCGCCCGTCCCGGTCGCAAACCATACGCCCATGCATAGCATCGTCGTCAGAATGCGTGACGCGAACAGGCTCGTCCCGCTCGTCCCGGTCTGTAAACGATGTTACGAAAATATCGTAATTCCTTCCGCCTGCGTTGCTCGTCCAGCAGACCTGGATACGACCCAGTTTGTCGAACAAAACCGTGCCGTCATATTCATCTGCATCTGTCGCCGCTATCGGAATGTTTCCAGACCATGTTTTACCGTCAAAAACACGTGCAAACACATCATCAGAATCATCTCCGCTGGATGCAAAGACGACACATACTTTGCCGGCGGGCCCGCAGGCTATTGAAGGAAATCTCTCGCAGATTAACCCCTTTTCAACCTCACCGCTTCTCTCAACCGTCGCCGTCATATAAGCAATGCTGTCTCTGGTCACCGTCTTTTTGGATACTACCCCTGCAAGTACCTCATCGAGCTTTTCTCTCAACACTTGCCAGGCCTCACTACCCGAAACATTCGCTTTATATACAACCTTGCCTGTATGGTCCGCCAACATCAGAAACGTCCACCCGGCCCGGTTATACATCTTCTCGACTTTTCTGTTGGTATCCATCAACTGCGGAAAACCAAGCCGGTAGTGCTTCTGAAAATCCAAAGCCGCCAACTCATTATCACCCGCTACAGTACGAACAACCGCCAGGCCGCGGGGGCCGTACTGCTGTGAAATTTCCCTGAGCAGCTCGGAATCCTGCTGACAACCGCCGCACCAGCAGGAACCGGACATCACCAACACCGGCAGACCCTCATAGTCCGCCGAGTCAATCACTCTGCCATAGGAATCATGCAGCCTGAAATTCAGCTTGTCACTGGAATCAGCCCCGGGCCTGTCATTTTCTATCGGAACATCGCAGTCCTCAGGGGTGCATACCGCCGGCGTCTTGCCGCTCTGCGAATTTGCATCCGAAAGCCCACCGCTGTCACCAGCCGCCGCTGTAAAAATGCCCGGCACAATAAATACGATAAAAACGATTATCATCCCACCCCGCACTCTAACATTCATATGCGCTCCTCTGGGTTCGAATTCCCGGAAGGAATCTTCACCATAAATTCGCTCCCTTTACCCGGCTCACTATGAACGACAATTTCCCCTTTGTGTGCTTCGACGATAAATTTGACAATCGACAGCCCCAGCCCCGCGCCTTCAGTCCGCCGCGAAAGCGAGCTGTCCACCTGGTAAAACCTGTCGAACGCCATTTTGACCTGCCTGCGTGTCATTCCTATGCCGTTATCCTTCACTGCAAAACAGACAAAACCGTTTCCCCGAAACACCTTCAGCTCAATCCGCTTATCTTCATTGGTATATTTAAACGCGTTATCCAGAAGATTAACCAGCACGGTTACCAGCGCGTCCTTGTCCGCTTCTATCATAGGTAAAGGCTTGGCAATTTCCATATTGAAATCTACACCGTTGTTCTCGAATTTGGCTTGCAGGGCCCCTACTGCCGAGTTCGCAACTTCAATCGGGCTGACCGCAGTTATTTCAAAGGCCTGCTTGTTGCGCTCCATCCTGCTGAACGTCAGAAAATTATCTATGAGGCGGCTGAGACGCTCGTTTTCCCTCGATATCAGACGAAGGTACTCGGTCGCCGTTTTTTCACTTTCGTAATTGCCCTCGAGAAGCGTGTCAACCAGAACACGCATCGACGAAAGCGGTGTTTTTAATTCATGGGTAACTGTCGCAATAAAATTGTTCTTAAGCCTGTTGAGTCTTATTTGTCTGCCGATAGCCTGAGTGGCTATCGCACCCGAAGCCAGAATCAAAACAGCAACAAGAACACCTGTCCAGATATAAATAGCAGCCTGCCTGCTCGCGGCATTTTCAAAAACACTATTATCTCTGAAATAAACGGCAACTTCAAAATCCCCAAAAATCCCACCCGCCTCCATCGTCAGGAACGGCTTGCCAACAAAATTTACATCGCCCGCTACAATCTGGCCGAGATTATCATAAACCTGCACTCCGACCGTATCGTCCTGAACTTCTTTCATCCCCTCCGCGAACACTTCGAGAATTTCTTCAGACGAAATTAATCCCAATATCGTTTTATCCTCCAAATAAAACTTCAATCAATACAAATCAGACCTCGGCTCAATTCTCCTAACCGCCCGGCTCGGCAATTTATTCAATCCCTCCGTATCAGGATAAATCTCCGCAGCTTCTATTGAGTTGAAGTGCGCGTTAATTCTTTTTTTTGCATATTCAATTTCCCTGTCGAGTTTCTCTGCCAGCCCCGCCTCCTGAGCAATATCAATCATCTTGTTTAACTGCCAGATAATCGTCTCGGCCGGAGCCGAAGGCAAGTAAGGGTCGTCAGGCTCATTATTATACCGGCCGTTGCGGAGTATCCTTCGAAGATGATAATAAAAATTCTCATCATCGGCCTTTTCATAAAGACCAGCGAGAAAAACTCGCGAATGAATTACTACGACAGCCATTTCAGAATCCATACCTTCAGGATTCGCCGGATAAGACAATTTATATGCAAGCGCGACAGCCTCTTTCTTTCTATCGAGTTTATCGAGACAACGAGCCTCCCAAAGCCGGGCCTTATACCGGGTTGTTTCCGACTGTGTTTGCTCTGCCGCCTTTTCATACTGCTCGATAGCTTTTCTTAAATTACCCTTTAGCTCCTGCTGGAAAGGTTCTATTAATTCCTCGGGCCACTGGTTTATATTTGAATCCACAATCGGATACACCAAAGCACCGCTCGAATCGTATATCAGCATCCCTTCGTAATGACCGTTAGGTACTGCCGCAAAAAGCTCAAACATCGCGTAAAGGCTAAAGCCGTTTTGGGTTTTGCTCCATTCTTCAGGAGGATTTAAGTAAAAGCGTGATGAGTATGAATCGGGTAATTCAACAAATAATTGCTGTGCCTTTTCATTATAAACGTCTATTAATTTTTGGCGCACCGCCAGCCGTTCATTCCTCACCGCCTGGGTCATAAACCAGAGCAAGCACACGGTGGGCAATATCACCGCTATCGCAAGCAGCAATATCACCCACCGCAATTGACCGCCCGCATTACTCTTAATCCTCTTCACTTATTTCGCCTCTGCCTCTTTAAGTTCAGTCAGCATTGTAATTGCCGCCTGTGCATTGTTTTTCACGGTTAAGTCACTGTCGTTCAGGGCCTGCTTAAGAACAGGTAAGGCTTCATCATTGCCAAGGCAGCCCAAGGCATAAGCCGCACATCGCCTGGCATAGGCACTGTCATCTTTCAGGGTCATATCAGTCAATATCCCGAAGCTAAGGTTGTCTCCCACTTCGCCTAAAGCCAACGCAGCCATACCTCGTGTATATTCTTCTTCACTACTGCACAGCTCTCTTAATTTCGGCAGCGCGCTGTCGATGCTTTCAAACCGGCCTTTCCACAGAATATAAATCGCCGCCCGTCTGGTCGTCATTACTCCCGAGTCAAGATACCCTGTCAATTCGCTGACCGCGATAGATTGGTCAACCTGATTGACCATCTCCATCTGCTCTGAAACTTTCGGGTCGGTCTCTGCGCAGGTCGATATCGTAAGCACCGCCTTACGAACAATCCTGGATATTTCATTCACATCGGTAATCATTTCAGCGCTTCTCGCTAAAACTACGCTTTCAAAGTGCTCTTCACCCTGCTGAACTGTCTTGGTCCACCAATATACGTCGAAGTTCAAAAGCTCTTCACTGCCCGTAGGGGGATTGCTTTGCGAAATTTTCAAAACCTTCGGCAACACAAGAAAGAAGGTTTCAATTACAGGGCTGCCGAACTGATTCTGCATTCTTAAAGCAGCGGTTTCACCCGTTCTTGAAGGCAACGCTCGTGAATCGTCTATGCTCCATCCGTAATAAAGCGACTCTCCCGGTGCAAGCGGTTCATCCGGTATCCAGTATATATACCAATGATTTGACCTGTCCTCAGCGGGGACAATTTCTATATTCAGTTCCTGACCCGTGCTGTCATACAACGTCTGGTTGGGATAGCTTGTCCCGCTCAATCTGACTTTTTCTGTAATAGTTCGGCCGGTCCAGTTGTAATAAAAACCCATACCGCCGTTATAAAGGACAAAATTAGAATCGACGTAATAGACATGGCTGTTGGCATAAAGATTCTTTTGGCCGGCTACATCCGCCGTCTCACCGTATTTCCCGGAAATAAACCTGATAACCTGTCCGTCTATTTCCTCAAAAACCGACTTTGCATCCGGCCTGAGTTTATCGAGCTGCTCTCTGGCCTTTTCCACAAGCACCTTTTGGCTTGCGTATTTTGAGACGACCTGGCCAAAATATTCAGCCGCCTTTTCTTCCTGCCCTTTTTTCAGATAGCACATACCAAGCTGGTAGGCGGCCTTGGCTGCCACACGTTGCGACTCCGCAAAATCCGCCAGAACTCTTTCATAAATCCCTATCGCCTTGTCCAAATCTCCCTCGGCCTCCTCAGCGTAAATCCCCTCCTGCAGCAGCACCCCGGCATGCTCCCCCATCGCAACGGCCGCCAGAAACACCGCCCCCAGAAAAACCAAAATTACAGCTTGATTGAGCTTTTCCATCTTCTTCTCCTTTCCCAAAAAGGGTAACAAAAAATCCTTAATTCTGACAGTAGAATCTAAGGGCCGTTTGTTACCGATTTGTTACGGTTTTGTCCTTTTTTGAAAATTTTCAGACGTGATAAA
>CAZFHM010000063.1:0-11511 GCA_964518825.1 uncultured Pirellulales bacterium | reverse complement strand
TGGGTATTGAGCCTTTGTGTCTGAGCGGTAGTGGTTCGGCGATGTATCATATTATAGAGACATCCGATGGGGGGCGGGTTGATGAGTATCTTCAGCTAATCCAAAGACAGTGCAACTGCGGGAGCATCATTATAACAAACAATCGATGGTAAGCTATTAGGCGAGGGAAAAGAGTATGGAAATCAGCGAGGTTAGAGTCAAATTGGTCAGCAACAAGGATGACCGGCTAAAGGCCTTTTGCTCGGTGACACTGGACAATGAGTTTGTTGTGAGGGATATTAAAATAATCGAAGGGACCAACGGGTTTTTCGTTGCGATGCCTTCGAGAAAGATGTCGGACCATTGCGAGAAGTGCGGCAATAAAAACCATCTTCGGGCAAGATACTGCAACAATTGCGGCACGAGGCTGCCCGAAGAAAGAATGAGAAAGGATGCGAAAGGCAGGCTGAAACTGCACGCTGATATCGCCCATCCGATTAACGCCGAGTGCAGAAGGAAGATACAGGAGAAGGTCACTAAGGCATATGAGGAGGAGGAGGAGATGTCGAAACAGCCGGACTATAAGCCGCAGGACCTGGATACACCGGATGACGAGGAAGTGCCGGAAATAATATAGGATAAGGCGGACGTGAAACCTGTCGGGATGAACTACGATTTTTTTCAGCGTCAAATTGGGATACGACGGTTCTCCTCTGTGTAACAGGAAGCTTGACAGAAGTGTTAATATGGCTTCTTACTTAGGTTTTTAAGTCCTCGAAGACTCTTTCGAGAGCCCTGTCCAGGCGGTCGTTCAGTTCGTATTGCCCCCTTGAAAGACTTCGACGGACTTTGAGCACTTTATTGCGGCGGACCTCCGGCATTGAAGCAATCCTCTTAAGAACCTGACCAAGTGGAGTGTGGTTGAGATTGTCCAGGATTTGCTCCATGGTCAGGTCGTCCTGGTAGTTAAGCTCGCAACCGAAAGGCTTAAGCTCATTGTCGTGCTCGTGAACATTCTGTTGTTCAAATCTCGTCATAGTCATTACCTGCGCTGTCAGTCCGTTGGCGAGTCAATCCGTTTTTTATCGCTCAAAGGCCTATAAACCACTATATATTGTATAGCCTTGCATTCCCTTTTAAGGCACTAATCCGCTTTACAGTGTTGTTATCGACACCGTAATCGGAAAAACTTTAGAAAAGTTTTACTTTTGCTTAAGTGGTTTTTTCGTAAGGGATTATAGAAAAAATTGGGCAATATCC
This sequence comes from uncultured Pirellulales bacterium, assembly GCA_964518825.1. Taxonomy (GTDB): domain Bacteria; phylum Planctomycetota; class Phycisphaerae; order Sedimentisphaerales; family Anaerobacaceae; genus JBBABK01. The sequence continues at coordinate 10,272 of CAZFHM010000063.1, read as the reverse complement.
CTTATCAGACTCAGAAAGCCCGAATTCTGAAAACCGCAATTTCAGCCCGGGAAAATGGGTTTCTGAAGGTGCTCAAATTGTTTTGGGGCATACAATATATGGTATGCTTTATTGGAAAAATACGAAAGATTTGTGAAATTCCGGGATTTCGACTGAGCGTCCTATAAGAAGGGCCGGTCAATGTTAGTAGTAGTATTTTAAGGTGAGGTCCACTTTCCAGGCGTCCGGCAGGCCTTGCTTTTTTGTCAGTGTAACCTTCTGGCATTGCAGGCTGGCCCAGGTTAACTGGAGGTTGGATAGAAACTCAGCGAACGTTGTGATGTCGATTTGGTTTATAATGATTTGGCAGTCCTGGGTCTTCTGACCGGTGGACCGCTGGATTGGTTTTGAACTGATGGTATAGTTGGTCGAAGTAATACCAAGCTTCCTGGCGGCTGCGTCGATAGCAACGGTGTAGTCGAATCCGGAGCTTTTCTTTTCATCACCGTATGTGCGTCTGTCCGGGTCGAGAGTAAGGATTTCTTCAGCGAGCTGTCTGGCTTCGGCATATATCTTTTGGTTTCTTTGCCATGTGTCGGCTGTTCGCGGCAGGTAAACAAGCCAAATCAGCAGGGGCCACAGGGCCAGCAGTACCGGAGCGGCTATATAATACAGTGTTGGTTGTCGCGCTATATCTTTCATCTTAAATTAGTTCATCCACCTGTTTTTGGTATTGCTGTTATGCTGAAAGTGTCCCGTCCACCCTGTGTGCCGAGATTTTCCTGCTGGACATTCATCGTCTTCTTGATTTCCGCAAGCAGCTTCAGGGTATTGGAGCGGTTCGAAGTATCACCGGTAATGGTGACATTCCTGGCTGTTATCGAGATTTTTTCTATGTTGAGACTGGTCGGCGAGGCGACGGCGTTAAACGCATCGAGAACAGCGGTGAGCTTGGCGGGGACACTCTGCTCGCCGGTTGCGCTTAGCTGTCCGCTCCTGATGCGCTCGATACGATTCAGCGCCTTTTTCAAATCGTTTTGAGCAGCGGTTAATTTTGACGGCATTTTCTCTTCGTCCGGAAGGGCTGCGGCGTAGTCTGCTGCGAGTTTTTCACGGAGTAGTTTCACCGGCTTATTTTTCTGCATCAGTCTTAAAGTCAGGTTAAGACCAAGAGCGACGAGTATCACGCAGGCTGAGACGCTTATGATTTTGAGGGTCTTTTCGAATCGGCGTCTTTTTCCGAGATACGGCATGTAATCGCTGCGAAAACTAATATGCGGGTCTTTCTGCAAATGCGATAATGCCGCGCCGCAGGCGACTGCGAATGTAACAGGATTACTACAGTCCTGCGGCATGGTAAAGTCGGCGGATTCAGCAGCCAGACCCAGGGCAGAGGCGAGCCGGTCGCCCTGCAGCGAACCGGCCGAGTCCAGGAACAGCAGTTTGTTCAACGATACTTCGGCACCGAGACGTGCGATGGATAAAGGGGTCTGCCGCAAGAACACGTCGTTTCTGTCCTGGCCGGGTGCGATAAGAAAGGTCCGCTGGATGGCTGCCGTTTCGCTGTCGCGGCGGAGCGGCCCGACGAGGTACCCGTTGGATTGTGACAGGGCGGCGAAGAGAGTTTCTTCGGGCGGTGCTTGTTTTTCAAAGTAGCGGCTGGTAACAAATCGGCACAGGCAGGTGACGTCGGGCTCGACCGTAACGGGGTCGAGGTTGTTTGCGGCAAGAGTGTTAATCACTTCGGCGAGTATTGTCTTTTGTGATGTGAATACCCTAAGCGCCGAGCCGTTTTCATCGGATGATAATATGCCAAAAGCAAGGGCGACGTCGCTGATGTCGGCGGCCAGGGCCTCTTCGGTATCGAATCGCACGGTTGATTCGATTTGTTTTTTGTCGCTGAAATTGCTGTGGACGTCGTGCTGCATATATAGTGAGCAGTCCAGAGCCACCGCAATGTGCGAGAACTGCAAATTGCGTTGGCTGCAAAGCTGGGCGATTCTGTCGGCAAGCTCCGAAAAACCGCCGGAGGATTCAGTTTGCAAAGAGACCTCGAAGCAGGCGATTACCTCTGCCGAGGTCTGCGGAGAATCCAGGCAGACAGCAGCGGCCTTGTCATGGGTTAAATATATTCCGAGGCAGCCTTGGCCGTTCACTTTAAGTACGCTCCGAAAAAAATCTTAGCCGCTCAGCACGGCTATTTTTTCCAATTTCCCTTTGTTCTTCCTGACAGCTATCACCGCCGACGTCCGGGCCAGGCCTCGATTGACGGTGATACGTATTGTAAACAGGTTGCTTTTAGTCACTATATATTGTCGGCACTTCTCGAGGGAATCTCCATATTTGAATAGTTCACGCCGAATTTCGTTGGGGTCTTCAAAGGGTTTTATCCGGCGTCTTTGTATTACATCGTCGGCGAAGTTAACTGCGGAACTCAGACCTCCGAAGGTAAACGCGGCCTCGAGGACATTGCGAGGGGCTGTATTTATATTAACGGTGCCGATAGGCCAGAGTGAGATATACTTCAGTGCCGATTCGGTACGGTCGTCTGCGACGATAAACGGTCTGGCCAGGGGCTCGGTGTTGAGCAGTGAGCTGTGATAAAGCCTGGCGAAATCCGTCAGATTTACTGTGGCCGGTATCGTGGTTGTGGTTGTTCGGTAGCGTGTTTGCCGGCTGCGTTTTGTTCTTGCCGACCGGCGGGATATCGGGACCTTTTCCCTCTTGGTTATTTTGACGTCTTCGAATTTCAGCTTGTATTTTTTAATTTCGCTCAGTTCAGCAAGCTCCTCTTCCAGCTGGTTGACCGTTACTTTGTTGACGTCCATCCACTCGCAAAAGGTTTCAAAACCTGCCTGAATCTGTCGCTGGACCGGCTTGTCCTGGAGCATCAGCCAGCCGATGGGGTACTTAGCGTTCTCATCGTGAATTTCGATTGTGACGGTAGCGTCACCGATGATGAGATTCAGTGGTTTGGTAATAAGCGGCCAGGCCGGGCCATACGGGCCCGGGATTTGCAGGTTGTTCGGGTCGTTCGGGTCAATGGCGATATTCGAATTCGCAGTGGAGCCAATGATACTATTGGCGCCGACAAGCCTGCTGATATCGTCGTCATTGACGTCGCCAAAGCGGTTAACGTCAACGGTAGAACGGAGGTATTGCATAATTTCCTTGCGGTATTTCAGGGCCTGTTCGGCGTTAATTGATTCGGCCCAGTTCGTCAGAAGCCGGCGATACTCCATCTCGTTCATGGTAAACAAGTCGGAAAAATCAGGTTCGTTCGGCCTGGCTATTATAACGGGCTCGTTAATATCCTGCAGCGTAGCCAGTGCGTATTTGACCGCCGAGTCGCGGGCGTAACGAGCGGCCTGGTAGTCTACCATGTATTGACTTCGCTTGCGGTAAGCCGAGACCCGCAGTGTAAGGGTGTATGCAAGGGCGCAGAGAACCACCAGCAGAACCAGTACGACTATAAGAGCCATGCCCCGGTCGTTGAGTCTTGTTTTTGGTTTTTTTGTCCCTGTCGGCATCATCCTTTACCTATGAGTCAGGACTCAGCTATCTGTCTTCAAATAGATTAGGTTCATTGAGGTCATCTAAGTCATCAAAATCGCTGAAGTCATCCAGGTCGTTGAAGTCAAAAAGGTCGCCATCGTTACTGTCAGCCAGGCCTGCTTCGAGTTCGTTATAGTCAGGCGGGATGAACTGGAATTTTATTTGCCTTGTTCGGTCGATTGCGACGGTCCGGGTGATTATTTCGTTTTCCGGTACGGCAAATTTACCGTCGATGTCCCGGTAAGGCCGAGCAAACGAAAGACTTATCTTAACCGCCCTGGGCAGCATGTCGGCAGCCCAGGTTTCAAGAAGATTACCGCCTGCCATGGCCTCTATTTTCAGGTAGGTCAGGCCCGCAGCGACGGGTATGAAGAGCTCCCTGTTGGTTTTGCTTTTTTCCTCGCCCAGGAGCTTGTCTTCGACGGTCAGGCCGGTGTGGCTTCGATAAAGGATAAGTCCGTTTGCGTCGAAATCGTAGTTGCTTTGCCAGATTATCTCCTCGAAGATTTGTTTTTTGTTATTGTTGTCGTAGTATGTTCCGGTAATCTTCATTTGTGCAGACGGATAGAACTCGTCGAACTTGTTCCTGATGGATATTTTGATGTCGGCATCCCGGCCTGTAAGCGGTGCGACAATCTTATCCAAATCTTCAGCGATGCGCTGCAGGACTTCGTTGGGCAGTTGTTGGGTCTCTATCGAGGCGTTCAGCTCACGGGCCGAACGCTGCATCTGGCCGTAGACACCTATAGCCGCGATGAGCAACAGTGTGCTGATGACCAGTACCGCCAGCAGCTCAATCAGCGAAAAGGCACATCTACTGCCACTAATTTTTGCTGTTTTTATTTTCATACTCAGGCTACTTTAAATTTTTCTCAATCCACTGTTGAAGTTCCTCCGGCGTCATTTCGGACAAATCATTCGGCAGAGTTTCCGGCGTTTGGGAATCGGAGTCACGGTCCGGGGAAGTCTCAGGATATAATAGTTCATCGGGGCTGCTCAAGTCTAACCGGTCGGCCAGATTTTTCAGCTTCTCGCGAGCATCGAGAATCTGTTTTATCTGCTTTTCGTTCAGTTTTGTCAGCCAGTGTGTGAATTCGACTTTCCTTAGTTCGCCTTGCGAGTCTTCATACTGTGCTGAGCACACAGCCCGCAGCCACATTTTCTCCGCGACCGGCTCATAGAAGGTTTCTACCCTGGTTGTCCACTGGATAGCGGGGTACTTGTCACCGTAGCCATATACCACCTGTTCAGGGAGAGTTTCCGCACCGAGCAGGGTTTCCATGTTCTCACGTGCAACGTCGAGAGCCTGCATCCGTCGGGTGGAGTCGCGAACCGCGGACGAACAACGTATGAAAACCACCAAAACGCTTGAGATTATGAAACCGATTATGGTAGCGGCGGCGACAACCTCAATAAGAGTAAAGGCTTTGCGGCGATGCTGCGCCAACGAGATATTTTCAGAACGGTAATTCATCTGGTCTTTTCGATTTCAATATTTCCACGTCACCTTCTTTAAGAGTAACGATTCTGCTCAGGGTGCTTACTACTACACTGTAAGGCCTGCCGGTCCTGTCGAGCAGGACAATCTTTCCGCCGTATTGCCAGCCGGCGGGCCCGGCCCTGAATTTGGCCTGGAGCGTTTCGGTGTCGACGTCGATGGCGGCGATTTCCTCATCAGGGTCGTCGAATTCAACATAACTGACCATGCAGTTTTCGCCGAAATCCTCGATGGTGATTATTTCCTCCTCGAGGACATCCGAGAGGTTATCCGAACTGATTTTGCGAAGGATGTACTGCTGCTCGACGAGGTCGATTATTACTTCGTACCTTCGTCCTGTTTCGTGAGCAGCCATGGCGGCCTGCTGCATAGTGGAAACGAAACTGTCGGTCTGCACCCTGAAGGAGCTTCTTCGAACCGGCTCGGTGAGGTTGAAAACGGTGATGGTTGTCAACAGGGCCACAATCGCCATCGCCACCATCGTTTCCACCAGCGTGAAGCCGTTGCGAGGGTATTTACCGAAATCAGTTTGCGTCTGTACTGTACAGGTCGGCATCATCACCTTCACCACCTTCTTCGCCGTCTGCGCCATAGCTTATGATGACGAAGGGCTTTCCACTTTCGGGATATCTCTCGTAGACGAAATCGTTGCCCCAGGCGTCCACAGGTACTTCGGTGGTATCTATGAAGCCGCCTTCAGGCCAGTTTTCCACGTCGCTGGGCTGATAGAGTAGCTCCTCAAGCCCGACGTCTTCGCTCGGATACCGGTTGGTCTGCATCTCAAAGGCCTGTACAGCCTGGTGGAGCTTTTTGAGGTTCAGCTTGGTGGCCTTGACCCGGCTTTGCTTGACGTGGCCGACGACGTTTACCGCCACTACCGTAGCCAGCAGTCCGAGTATTATGAGCACAGCCATGACTTCAATTATGGTAAAACCATCCCTTCGTTTTTTACCGACCAACTTTTTGTTTTCCATAACAGACTCCTTTTTTAGAACTGAGACGACAATTTGAGTATCGGCAGAACCATGGCCAGCGCAATTACACCGACCAGCGCCGCCACACAGACGATAATAAGAGGTTCGAACGCGGCACTGAGTCTTTCAACTACTACGTCCGTATTCGACTCGAGGTTTTCGCTGATATTCTTGAGCATTGTTTCGAGCTCGCCGCTTTTTTCTCCTACACTGACCATGTGCGCGATAGCCGGGCCGATTACGCCGCTGTCTCGAAGCGGGGTAGCTATGTCGGCGCCGGCGAGAATTCTGTCCCGGGCCTGCTTGATGGCGTCGCGCATAAGGGTATTGCCGGTCACTTCGGCCACAACGCGAAGGGCCTCGGCCATGGGCAGGCCGGAGGCGAGGAGGGTTGACAGCGTCGAGGCGAATCTGCTGACCACCCGCTGTTTGATTAGCGGGCCGAATAACGGCAATGCGAGCAGAAACCTGTCGCGCAGATAGGCGCCTTTTTGAGTGGCTACGAATCGCTTCAGAGCCCATACTATCAGGACTATACCGCCTATCAGCACAAGGACCCACCAGCTCGTAAGTACATAACTCACATCCATCAATACCTGTGTAATCCACGGCAGCTCCTGGCCGGTGTTCTGAATCTGTTTGCCAATCACGGGGATGACCGCCGTGGTCAGGAAGATAACGACCACAAGGGCAAATAAGATGAGAATTATTGGATATATCAGTGCGGTTATGATTTTGGACTCGACCTTCTGGCGTTTCTCCATGAATCCCGCTATGGCGGCGAAGTTGGCGCCGAGAGAGCCGGTTACTTCGCCGACGCGAACCATGCTGATATAGATAATGTCGAAATAGTCACTGTAGTCCTTGAGAGCGTCGGTGAGCGATTCGCCTGTTACGACCCTGTCCCTTATGTCGGTAAGAGTGTTCTTAAATCGCGCCTCCGAGGTTTGCAGGATAAGAACCGACAGGGACTCGGTGAGCTTAATTCCTGAATTGAGCAATGTCGCCATTTGCTTGGTAAATTCAATGAGCTGAGTCTTGCTGCTTTTTCTGATAAGGCCGGACAACCGTCCGCCCTGCTCAAAGCCCTTTACCTCAGTGACGCTGGTGGGATGAATGTCCCTTACGCGCAGCTGTTTGCGAGCCGCGTAAGCGTTCTCAGCGGCGATGGTGCCTTTGGTCTTTTTGCCTCCGGCGGCAACAGCAATGTAATGGTATCGTGGCATAAGAATTTTCTAATTATAAAATATCGGCCTGGGTGACACGCAGAACCTCAGCTATTGTAGTGATGCCTCCCATGACTTTTCGGGCTCCGTCCATACGAAGTGTTTGCAGGCCGCCGTTAAGCGCGGCCCTTTTAATAGCGCCCGCGGTTTCGGTTTTGTATATCAAACCCTGGATTTCTTCGTTTATCATCATCAGTTCGTACACACCCGTTCTGCCTCTGTAGCCGGTCTGGAAGCATTTGTCACAGCCGGCGCCGGCATAAAATTTATGTTCCGCGGCGGTGCCGTCAATATTAAGAAGACCTAACTCGCGAAGCTCATGGTCGCTCGGCTGATGTTCCTGCCGGCAGTCACTGCATATTCTTCGCACAAGCCGCTGGGCCATAATGGCGATAACGGATGAGCTGACCAGGTAGGGCTCGACACCGAAATCGAGCAGCCTTGTTATGGCGCCGGCCGAGTCATTCGTATGCAGCGTGCTGAAGACAAGGTGCCCGGTCAATGAAGATTGAATCGCCATTCGTGCGGTCTCTACGTCTCTGACCTCGCCGACCATTATAACATCCGGGTCCTGGCGAAGAACGTGTCTCAGGGTATTGGCGAAATTCATTCCCTTTTTCGCGGCGACCTGCATCTGGCTGATGCCTTCGAGCTGATACTCGATAGGGTCCTCTATGGTCATTATGTTTTTCTCGGCGGAATTTATCCTTTGCAGGCAGGCGTAGAGCGTTGTGCTTTTACCGCTGCCGGTCGGGCCGGTTACGAAGATAACTCCGTGTGTTCTCGTAAGCAGCGAGTCGAATTTCTCGAGGTCTTCTTTCCACAGTCCCAGCTCATCGAGACCGTACAATGCAGTGCTCTTGTCGAGAATGCGCAGGACCGCTCTTTCACCGTAACTGGTTGGTACGGTGCTGACGCGCAGGTCGACTTCTCTCTGGCCGAGCCGTACGCTGCATCGGCCGTCCTGCGGCATTCGCCGCTCGGCGATGTCCATACCAGCCATGACCTTGATACGTGATATAATCAGCGACAGGACGTTACGGTTCAAACTCAGCGTGTCATAAAGGATGCCGTCGACGCGATAACGAATCTGGATCTTGGCTTCGTATGGATGTACGTGAATATCGCTTGCCCGCAATTGTAGTGCGCGGAAAAGAATATCATTTACGAGCCGTATTACCGGCGGGCGGTTTACCACGTCGAGCAGGTCATCGGAGGTTGCGACCTCATCGGCAAGCTGGTCGATGTTTTGCGAATCCAGCTCTTCGACGACATCTTCGATGACGGTGGTGCGCTGCTCATAAGCTATATCAATGGCTGAGGTAATGGCGGTGCGCGTAGCCAGGGCGGCTCTGACCGGCATGTGCGTCATTTTCGAGACGTTGTCGAGGGCGTTGGTGTCGAGCGGGCGGGAGATTATAACGGTCAGTTCCGCGTCGCCGTCGGATTTGATTCCAATCAGATAATGGTGCTGTGCGTAGGTTGCAGGAACGGCTTCGATAAACTCGGGGGGTACGCTTTTGGCGGGAACTTCCTCCATGAAGTCCTGCCCCAGTGCGGCGGCAAAGAGTCGCAACACCGACTCCTCCGTGAAATATGGACAGCGCAGCAGGACCTCATCGAGCCGGGCGCCGCTTTCGGTGTTCTTATCCAGAAAATCGGCGAGCTTGTCGGCATCGACCAATCCCGTCCTTTCCGCGGTTTTTATCAACAAATCTCTCATCAGTATTTATCAGTATATATCTTTTGGGCATCGTTTACACTGCCCCAAATTAACGGTTTAATCGTCCTCGAGGATTTTTACAGGGTCCATCGGTTTGGAATCGATTCCCGGCCAATCCTGCATATTCTGGAATTTTTCTTCCATCTCTTCGAATGTCTGACGGTTCTTTGCGGATACACGACGAATATCTTCCAGTCCAGCAATCTGGTCGCCGGGCCTGATGATATTGGCTTTGACAAAAACATAAAGCCTGCTCTGGTCGCCGCTGTCGGTAACGCCTCTAAACAATCCTCCGACCAGGGGTATATCTCCGAGAATCGGAACTTTCGATTGTCCTTTTGATTGGTCGATTGTTTCAAGCCCGCCCAGAATAATCGTCGTTCCGTTCGGAACTGTGCCGACCGTTGTAACATCCGTAGAAAGACGGTCCGGCGGTGAAGGGTAGGTTTGCGTAACACCTGCGTCAGTAATTGTTACATCCGGTTTTAACGTGAAATCCGTTCTGTTTAAGGCTATCTCGAGTCGCAACATATCTCCTTTACTGATATGCGGCTTAATTGTTAATGTCACTCCGGCATCATAATCGGCAAAGGTGACATCTTTAGTTGTATAAGCTGTGCCCGACTCCGGGAAATTTACTATACTTTTGACTTGGGCAATAGAAATAGTATTTTGTGTTTTAATCTCACCTTCCTGATTGTCGTTTACAAGGATTTTGGGTCTTGCCATAATTCGGCCGTAACCGTTTGTTTGAATTGCAGTAATCAGTGCCTGGATTTTATCCGCGTTTAAAAACGCCTTGATAACACTGTCTGTAGCGCTGGTCGTTGACCGCAGGTCGGCATAACGATTGGTAGTGAAATCTTCCAGTTCTGTACCGACTTGGTTGGATCTAAGTGATGGACCACCATAAGTTTTGGATATAATATCAAGGTCGTATTCGAATTTTTCATTTTGTGTAATCTCAACAAGAGTCACATCGAGCAAAACCTGCGGCCGGTATTCGTCAAGCTGCTGGATTATCGAGCTTATCCACTGCTGATTTTTCTTGCCAGAATAAACGACAAGTGAATAAGTCTTCGGGTCGGGGATTATAGTGATGTCTTCTTCTCTTTTGCTCCTGACGCTTCTTACGATTTTAGAATCCTGGCCGGCACCGCTGCTCTCTTCAATCGTTTCTTGTATGAGCTGATTAAGAAAATAGCCTTGTCCAAACCCGTCTTAATCTGGAAAGGCGGTAAGACTTCAGTCGGTGCCCAGGCAGCAGCTTCTCATACAGGTTCTCTAGCTACTGCCTATGCTATCTGGAGCTCAGCG
>CAZFHM010000062.1:0-11654 GCA_964518825.1 uncultured Pirellulales bacterium | reverse complement strand
AGCGGAACGGCGCGGATGATGCGCCGGCCGCCGGCCGGAGCATTGAGCTGCAAATTCCCGGCCGAACAAGTTTCGGCAACTTTGTAATCGAAGCAAACGTCACTAAGTTCAGTAAGGCCGACTTCGAGAAGTTCAAGGCCGACAAGGGCGGTTTCGTCGAATGGTTCGACTGCGACAAACTTACATTGCCGCTTACCGTCGGGTTCCGCCGAGACGGTGACAAATTCGTTCCGCTGGGGATGAAGAAAGAAAAAAAAGTGGGCCGGTTTTTGACGAACGCTCAGATTCCACAGGACGTTCGAAATGAGATTCTCATTGTGTCCGATGTCGCAAAAATCATCTGGGTCTGGCCGATTCGAATCAGCGAACAGGTGAAAGTGACCGACAAAACGACACGGATCCTGCAGTTAACTATCTTAGCCAAATAGCTGCAGTTGATGTGTTTGGGGAAGAATCTGGCTGAGGAAAGGCGCCAAAGAATCGTCGAGTTTTAGTACCTCGCTGAGTTTTACCACATCTAAACGCTGCAATAACTTAATAGTAACAGGTCGTTTCTCATCCCAAAAGACATAAGCGGAGAAGAAGTCTTTTGCCAGGTCGGAATTGTAAAGCTGTGAGAGCAACTGTGCCTCTTGTCTTGTATCACAAGGTATGAAGTAAGAAGTATCATCAAGTACGACGGGTTTTTTTCTGTAAGGCCCCAAGGCTTTGAAATCTAAAACCTTATAGAAACCTGAAATAGCAACTTTCCACTGTGTAAATGAGTAATCTCCAACTCCAAAAATTGAGAAACGCGACCGATTTTTATAGATTGAGCTTGCTCTGCGGTCGAGCATTTCCGCGTGTTCGACGAGGTATTTCCATGTCTTCGGGGCCTGGCTGTGGATAATATTTGTGTCTTCTCCGGGGTGGTGCTGTGTAACTAACATACTCATGCCCGGGTTGCTGACAAGGCCGTTGGCCAGTTGAGAGCCCTTCAGCATCGGATAAACATAATCAGACTCAAGTTCAACTATTTCTCCTAATCCGTTTCTATACCGGTATCCCTCATTGGTCAATTCCATTACTGTAGCGCAATCGTGCTTAATCCCCGACCTCCAGCGATACGGCGACTTACCTTCAAGATTTTTGCAGCGTTCAAAAGCATCGGTGTCGGCAATCAGAGAATTATTGGCGAACCCTAAAACTTTGCAGGAATTGCCGCGCGAAAGTGATTCGTATACTCTGCAATGAGGAATTTTTCGCTTTGCCGCCCCGTGTACAACAAGAAGACAGGCATCGACGGCCACGTTAAAGTGCTCAGCGGCATCGATATTATAAATAGCCGCTTTTTCTAAAAGCAGTTCCTTCTTCCATGCCCGGAGTAGTACCTTTCTGGCAACAGATGTCTTACATAGCATCGCCAACACCGCTTTATGTCCAGATATCCATTCCAATTCTCTGGCAAGCATCCATTCCGAGATATCGAAATTACTCTTTCCGGTTATGGCATCAAGACCCGCAAAGCCCTGGTCGTTCGATTTTAGCGGTGTGTTAGTGCTGCCGAGGGCGCCCAGTTCAGAGTTAGTGACCCAGGGTGGATTTCCTATGATAATCAGCGGTTCGGGTAAAGAGGCACGCAAATCCTCCCACGGGGCCTGAAAGAAATCGGCATTAATGATTTTCACATTGTTTTTTTCGGCCTTGTCTGCTATGAGTTTCTGTGCAGAATTCAAATGTTCAGGGCTTATGTCCACACCCGTAACAGCCGAACAACCGTGAAATTCCTCGATGGCCGCCAACAGGAAGTTGCCGTCTCCGCAATTCGGTTCCAGTATGCTGTTAAATCGCATTCCCTGCCCGCGTAAGAATCGGCAAATCTCTTTTGCCAGGGTATAGGGTGTCTGGAAGTCACCAAAAGCGGTTATGTGCTGCCTGTCGGTTTTTTTGCCGTTTGCATTCATCTTATTCGTTTTAGCCCTTCAACTTTTCCTGCCTGCTCGATAACTCTGCTGTACTGGAGTCTCCACTGAAGGGCATTTGATATTGTCAGGTAACCGATTGTTGGGGGCTTACTCAGGATTTCATCTGCGATTTGTGAAGCCTGGAGTTCTTCCACCGGCAGCATACGCTCCTGTATGAACGCAAGAAGGTCGTCTTTATTGCCGTTGTTCTGAAGAATCTTAAGAATACCAGTAGTAGTTTGATAATCCGCCGTGTTGTCTGCTTCTATAAAAATCGCATGCAGAATATCTAAACGCCCCGTTTGTCTCCGTGAGTTGTCAGTTTTCTCGTAGACAAAAACGAGCAGTGAATAGCCGAGGCCATAGATTTTTTGCCTTGCATTTTTGTATGGGCACGAAGATTGTGGCTGCTTAATGCTTGTTACTTTCATATCTACTTCAAGCTCGGGGAAATCTATTCTTTTGGCAGAACTGCCTTGCTGGTATTTATACCCGCCTTTAAGATAAGCCTGGAACTTGTGCTCGAAGTATGTACCAACTGCTTTGCCATCTGTAACGCCGTAAATAGCGGGCTCATCATACTTTGACTCTGTCTGGGCAAATAGTTTTGCTTCCCTGCACAGCAGTTCGATAGTTAATAGAGGCTTGGTTTTTCCGGTCATGGTTTTTATATATCACGTATAGGTTGAAAATTCAAATATATTCGACCGTTTTGAATATGTGTCGGGCTTTAACCTGAATTTGTAATCTTCTTGTTGCGCAGGAGGTGATGGTAGTGCTGGGCGAAGCGATGCGCCTCGTCGCGGACGTATTGCAGCAATTTCAATGCCGGTGCAGTGCGCGATAATCTCAACGGCTCGGTATTGCCCCGGATGTAAATCTCTTCTTCTCTTTTTGCAAGCGCCGCCAATTTCAAATTGATTATTGTTTTCTCTGTGAGCTTTGCGTGCTCTGCGGTGAACAGCTTTTTCAATGCCGACTCGGCCGCGTGCAGCTGCCCTAATCCTCCGTCGATTAAAACCAAATCAGGCCAGAGCTCTTCGCCTTTGAGTGCATATTTGTATCTGCGCCCGACAACTTCTGCAATCATTGCATAGTCGTCGATACCTTCGACCGTCTTGATTTTGAATCTGCGGTAACCGCTTCTGAAAGGTCGGCCGTCGATGAACTTGACAAGCGAGCCGACCGCCTCGCTTCCGGAAATATGCGCAACGTCAATTCCCTCTATGATTCGTATCGGCTCATCTGCTTTGAGCAATTTTTGCAGCTGCACCAGAGCCTGCGTCGGGTCCGAGGCGAAGACCTCCGGCTGGACATCTTCCTGCGGTGTTCCGCGCCTGTCTAATCGTTCAATCAATCGAATTCTGTCTCGGTACATAGCAGCCTCTTCATATCGCATCTCTGCGGCTGCGGCATCCATCTTTTGCGTCCACTGCCGGATGATTATCGAGCGTTTTGATTTGAGAAATTTGCCAAGGTCACTGATTATCTTTTTGTAGCTCTTCTGGTCTGTCAGGGCCGCGCACGGCGCGACGCATTGCTTGATGCTGTAGAGTATGCAGGGCCGAAAGAATTTGCGCTTCAAATCATCGGCCCGGATGTCCAGCTTACATGTTCTGAACTTGAATATTTTTTGCAGTACAACGAGTGTCTGGCGCAAATCGTAACTGCCCACAAATGGACCGAACAGCCTGCTGCCCTTTTCGCGAGGTTTGCGGGTAATGTAAACGCCGGGGAAATCGTCGCCGGTAGTGATTTCGAGATACGGAAAGGTCTTGTCGTCCACAAGGTCGGTATTATAAGGCGGGCGAATGTCCTTTATCAGCCGGGCCTCCTTTAGTACCGCATCGACCTCATTTGCAGTTTCCAGATAATCTATTGTCTCGACCTTTTCAACCATTTCGGCGATTCGCGGTCCGCGTGAGGTTTCCAGGTCGGCGCTTGGCTGAAAGTAGCTGGCCACACGGCTGCGGAGGTTCTTGGCCTTGCCTATATAAAGGACCTTGTCCTTAGGCCCTTTCATAAAGTACAGCCCCGGCCCGTCCGGAAGCTCCTTTATTCTTTCCCTTATTGTCTCAATACAGCCTTTTTCTTTTACATCGCTCATAACAAAGATATTGTAGCCTTCCCTGCCTTACGATTAAAGGCTTTTTGCCCGCCCTGAGCCTGTCGAAGGGCCCGCCCCTGAGCAGGTTCCCGTTTATCGGCCTTTTCCTGTTTAAGCAGCCATCATTTCCCGCCGATGTAAACATTGTGGAAAGTACACGTTTTAAACCTCTACCTTTCGAGGGAAATTATCATGTGGATCGGTATCGGAATTATAATAATTGTTCTTTTTGTTTTCTTTCGCCGCGTATGTCCTAACAACTTCGTTTTGATAGCAAGGAATCTTACTTATATCTACGAAGTTCTGCGTAATGAATACAAGGAACGATTCCCTGATGAGGATGCAATTTTTATTACTTGTGGAGCAATAGACACTGGCTCTTACAACTTTCCGATCGAAGATATAAAGCTTGCTCTATCTCGTGCCAAGGAGGGCACATGCTTTCTTGAAGAGTCACAAGATAACATCAAAATCAACACACGTAATCTTATTTTATTGTGCAAAAAGGACTTATTCCTGAATTTTGTGTTGGAACTCGAGATAATGATATTTCTCAGGGATACGTCTTTGCATCGAGACGATATTTTGACTGCTGTGGTTTCAGTAACAGAAAAGATTGAAAAAGCAATAGTTCGTGCAAAAGGCGCTTATGCAAGAGGGAAAAGACCTTTCTTATGGCATCGTGCAGTATCCAACTTTATGACCTCTGATACTCTTGAACAGGTGCGAGACCAAATAGGAATAATCTGCCCCAAACCTGAACAACAACTTGATTTTTTGTTTCAGGAGCTAGTCAAGCGAAAACACTGGAAAGATATAAACCCTGAGATAATCAAAGACATTTTTAATAACGCGAAGGGCGATATTGATGCAATCAAGAGATTTATCTTTATATCAGAACAATATAACACGACTGGGAATAATTATGTCCAACTGGCAAATAATACGCCGAAAGAGTTTGTACTAAGTATATTTGCTTTAACCTTATATCGATTAGGTTCCGACCTTGTTAAATCCTTATCTTCTGCTGAAACAGAGGATGAGGTCGGCTCATTAGTAAGGGGAGCAACTATGGCATATATGTCATCAGTTTTATGTGCCCCATATTTTCTGGAATCATACGTTGGTATGGCTTATTTATATGGCCAGATAGATAAGGATATTGCCCTTGAGTGGTGTGCTAAATATAAGGAGGCAGAAGAGAAGCTGCTAAATACGCCCGATGAAGAGTTAAATATGGCCCAATTAAATCGTAAGAAAGAAATTTTAGAGCCTGGGGAACATCATAAAACCCTTAGAGAAATTTCTGCAAGATCTCAGCATATTCATCTTGACGAGGCGGAAATTGATGGAATACCGAGCATTAGAGAGATGATTGTCGAACTCGAAGCGGAGTTAATGCAACAGGCATAGAACATATTTTTCTGCCCGACTTAGGATATTTTATAGATGTAATTAAACCAGCAGTATTTATGGTTACCGATAAGATTTTTATTACACGAAAGCTATATGAACAAGAGTTTTATTGAAAGGATTAAGAATGGGGGAAGTATATTATTATGAGTTTGGCCCATTAAAAACTTTTTCGCTTGATATCACGAAACAATTATCTGGAAAGGTATTTGAGGCCGTATTACATATTGAGGTTTCTAGTGTTAAAGTCGAGCTCAAGCTCAAAAATCCCAAAGTGCCATCCAATCCATCAATGACCGTTAAAGAATTTTTCAGCAGTATAACCCCGGAATCTGCAAGTTCCTTCAAAATAATTGGGAAACAATACAATCCAAATACTGTCTTGTGGCATATAGAAGTCTGGAAAGATTCTATTATTGAGACAGTTCACTGTAGTGAAATTGATGGATTACCAAAAGAGGGATGGAAAAAGTCCTTGAGTTGACTTTGCAGCCTGCGTGCGGTATAAATTCTGAAGGATTGTCAGTGTAGTCAGGCTATAAGTGAGGCAATTGTTATGAAGTTTCACAGTATCGATTTGCCGCAGGGAAAAATCGCCGCGTTTTGTCAGCGGTGGAAGGTTGTGGAGCTGGCCTTGTTCGGCTCTGTCCTGCGCGACGATTTTCGCCCCGACAGCGATATAGATGTTCTCGTAAGCTTCCAGCCCGACGCTCCATGGAGCCTGTGGGACCTTTTCGACATGCGCCAGGAATTGCAGGAGATGTTCGGCAGAGAGGTTGACCTTGTAGAAAAGGAGGCCCTGCGAAATCCTTTTCGCAAACACGAGATTCTGCAAAATCACGAGGTGGTGTATGCGGCCTGATACAAGCGATATATCATACCTGTGGGATATGCTGGATGCTGCAACGGCAATACGCCAGTTTGTTGCCGGGAAAACCTTTGAGGACTATACTTCAGACCGTATGCTCCGAGGTGCGGTCGAACGTCACATTGAAATAATAGGCGAAGCAGCAAGGAATATCTCTGCCGGTTTTCGGGAAAAGCACCCTGAGATTCCATGGTCCAAAATCATCGCCCAGCGCCACGTGCTGGCTCACGAATACGGCGAAATAAAGCACGAACGCATTTGGGCAGTAGCAATCGTCCATCTAACCGAACTGATAGATAAGATACACCATCTTATCCCGAAGCCCCCTGAATGAAGCCTTTCTGCAACTTCAACGCACTTTGCTTGCTCAGGGCGGGCGTTTTATTCTTTTCATCCGGCATATCTAATTGCTATTTTATCCGCCAGGGCTGTACGATGAAAGCCCTTTTGACCGGTTGCCGTAATGGTAAAATAGCTGGAGTAGGTAAAACGCTTAGGGTAAATGCCTAATGACTAAGCTGGAGCTGAAACCGAACCAGACAATTCTTTTCACCGGCGACAGTATAAGCGATGCCGGCAGAGGCGAGCGGGCCTATCGGCCGTTCGGCAACGGCTATGTAAATTTCACCGCCAACTACCTCTTGGCTAGGTACCCACAGCTCAATTTGGGCATTATCAATACTGGTATCAACGGTAACACGGTTCGTGACCTTGAACGGAGATGGGAAAAAGACTGCCTGGTATACAAGCCTGATGTGCTTAGTGTGCTAATCGGAATCAACGACCTGTGGCGATTGCACACAGCCGGCAGAGAGAACCAGGGCGTTGAACCGCAGGTATATGAATTTACGTATCGGCGGCTGCTTACTGCTGTAAGGCGACAGGGCGATTGTCAATTAGTCATTATGGAACCGTTTATGTTCTGCGACAACGCTCAGGATAAGATATTCACACGCTTGCCTGCATATATAAACGTTGTACACGCCCTTGCCGAGCAGTTTGACGCGGTCCTTGTGCCTTTACAGGCTGCAATCGACGATAAAATCAAGACCGTAGCGTCCGATAAATGGTCGGATGATATGGTTCATCCATTTGTATGGGCGCATGCGTGGATATCACAACGATGGATTGAAGCAACAAAAGTTTAATCGTTGCCTGTTAGAAAAATTTTTTTACTGTCGTAGATTCAGTAGCAGCAAGCACTAAGAAAAAAGTTATTGTCTTTATCAAAAAATTAACAGTTTCTTCTTGGCAGTATTCCTGCAATCGCTTATATTCAGCGGAGTCGTTTTTGCACTATATCTTGTGTAGCACTTTTCTTAAAATCAATATATTGGGTGCCCAGGGAGGGCCTTTTCTTTGCATGGAGGCAACTGAATGGCGGCAAAATTCAACCCGGAAAACCCTTTTAAGAACAGGGCGGTAAAGAAGGAAGCAATAGTGACGTCCAGCCAGTCAAAAGGAGTGAGGATAGAGACCTTTTTCTCAACACCCGGCACCCATCCCTTTGATGAGCTTGCCTGGGAAAAGCGTTCCGCCAAAATCTCCAGTGATACCGGTGAGGCTATCTTCGAGCAGAACGATATCGAAGTGTCCGCCACCTGGAGCCAGCTTGCAACCAAGGTAGTAGCCAGCAAATACTTCTACGGCGACCTGGAAAGCGGTCAGCGGGAGAACTCGGTCAAGCAGCTTGTGCATCGCGTCTGCCGGACCATCGCCGACCGCGGCAAGAAAGACGGCTATTTCAGCACTGATATCGACGCCGAAAACTTCTATCACGAGTTGACCTGGCTGTGCGTGAACCAGTACGGGGCCTTTAATTCGCCGGTCTGGTTCAATGTAGGGCTCTACGATGTCTATGGCGTTGAAGGCAGCATGCACAACTTCCACTGGGACCAGCAGAGCCAAAAGCCCGTTCCCTGCAAAAACTCTTACGAATACCCCCAGGCTTCAGCCTGTTTTATCCAGTCGGTCGCCGATTCAATGACTGATATCATGCGGCTTGCCGCCAGCGAGGCCATGCTCTTCAAGCACGGCTCAGGCACCGGAACCGACTTATCAACACTGCGAAGCAGCAAGGAGAAGCTCTCTGGCGGCGGAAAGCCCTCCGGCCCCCTGAGCTTTATGCGGGTTTACGACCAGATAGCCGCAGTCATCAAATCCGGCGGCAAGACCCGCCGCGCAGCCAAGATGCAGTCGCTAAAGGTGACGCACCCCGATATAAGGGAATTCATCACGTGCAAAACCGAAGAGGAGGAAAAGGCCCGCGTGCTGATAGAGGCCGGCTACACCGGTGAGTACAATAGCGAAGCCTATAACAGCGTAATGTTCCAGAACTCGAACCTTTCGGTCCGGGTGACCGATGATTTTATGCACGCGGTGGAAAAAGACGCAAAATGGGAGATATACGCGGTTACTACCGGCGAGAAAATCGGCGAGCACTCGGCAAGCGAGCTGATGAACCTGATAGCCGAGGGCACCAGGTTCTGCGGCGACCCCGGCGTACAATACGACACCACCATTAATCGCTGGCACACCTGCCCGAACTCCGGGCCGATTAACGCCTCGAATCCCTGCAGCGAATACATGTTCATCGACGACTCGGCCTGCAACCTTGCCTCTCTTAACCTGATGAAGTTTCGCAGGGAAGACGGCTCATTTGACGTCGCGGCCTTCAAAAAAGCGATTCGCCTGTTCATAATCGCGCAGGAAATTCTCGTTGATAACGGCAGCTACCCCGAGGCCTCGATTACCGTCAACAGCCATCGGTTCCGCCCGCTCGGTCTTGGTTATGCGAACCTCGGCTCTTTGGCAATGAGCCTGGCTCTGCCGTACGATTCGGACCAGGCGCGGGCGCTTGCCTCGGCGATAAGTGCTATCCTGACGGGAACCGCCTATATCGTCAGTGCCGAACTGGCGCAGATAAAAGGGCCGTTCGAAGAATTCGAGAAAAATAAAGAACCGATGCTCAAGGTGATTAATATGCACCGCGAGCACGCGAATAATATTCCCGAATCGCATTGCCCCGATTATTTGCGAAACGCTGCCAAGGATATATGGGATGAGGCGTTCGATATGGGCACGAAGGTCGGTTTCCGCAACGCCCAGGCCACTGTCCTGGCCCCGACCGGGACCATCGGTTTTATGATGGACTGCGACACTACCGGCATCGAGCCGGACATCGCTCTTGTAAAGTACAAGCTGCTTGCAGGCGGCGGGATGCTCAAGCTGGTCAATAAGACCGCACCTATGGCCCTGGAACGGCTGGGCTACAGTGCCGATGATATCAAGGAAATCTGCGATTACATCGACGCCAATGAGACCATCGAAGGGGCGCCGAAACTCCAGGTCGAGCACGAGCCGATTTTCGATTGCGCATTCAAGCCGCGAAACGGCAGCCGGTCAATCCGCTATATGGCGCATATCAAGATGATGTCCGCCGTTCAGCCGTTCATCTCCGGCGCCATCAGCAAGACGATAAACATGCCAAAAGAAAGCACCGTCGAACAGATTACCGAAGCCTATATGGAAGGCTGGAAGCTGGGCCTCAAGGCCGTGGCCATTTACCGCGACGGCTCGAAGCTGCTCCAGCCCGTCCAGACGAAAAAGCATAAAGACGCCGCCGCCAAGGTGGCCGAAGCCGCCGCCCCGGCAAGACCTTACAGGAAGAGACTGCCCGATACCCGAAAAAGTATTACTCA
Source organism: uncultured Pirellulales bacterium (assembly GCA_964518825.1). Taxonomy (GTDB): domain Bacteria; phylum Planctomycetota; class Phycisphaerae; order Sedimentisphaerales; family Anaerobacaceae; genus JBBABK01. The sequence continues at coordinate 1,622 of CAZFHM010000062.1, read as the reverse complement.
TAAATTTGCAGTAGCGCAGCATGAAGGATACCTGACGGTGGGGCTATATGAGGATAGACAGCCTGGTGAGTTATTTATCACTATGGCCAAGGAGGGCAGCACCGTCGGGGGTCTTATGGACGTTATAGGCACGTGCACCTCGATGGCCCTGCAGTACGGCGTGCCGCTTATTACGCTCGTTGATAAATTCCGCCACGCGCGGTTCGAACCGGCCGGCATGACCAGTAACCGCGACATCCCCTTCGCAAAGAGTCTGATTGATTATATCTTCTGCTGGATGGGTTGTCAGTTCATACCGGGCTACGCCGAGAAGAACACGCCCAACAGAAATGTTGCACCGGCCCCCGATAATAAAAACACCACTACCGCCAAACAGCTCGTGGAAAAAACCAAAGACCTGGCGCAGAAGATTGTCGAGGCCAAGGGCAAGGCGAGCAAACCCAGGACATCGACAACTCTCAAAGTCCCTGTCAGGGAGACGGCGCCGTTGACCAGGAGTCGATTCAGCCAGGCGGCGGATAGGATAAAAGAATTGGTCGGCGCCGTCGTAGGTGATTCCGAAACCGACGACGAGAGCGAGATGAAGGTTATGCAGCAGTTCAATTCGCAGTTCGAGCACTTCCAGGATGACGCTCCGGCCTGTGATATCTGCGGCGCGATTACCGTCCGCAACGGCACCTGCTATAAGTGCTACAACTGCGGCAACTCCATGGGCTGTTCATAATATCATATGTTTTTATGATTGATTCATAGGGTAAGACTACCGAAAAAAACAGGAGCAGGTTCACAGAAGGACTGAACCGATGGGCGTGTTAAGGAAATTGAGACGGGAAATAGGCCAACAACAAAGTCGAACCGAACCATTGCGGCCGCAGGAATCTCCATTCAGCAGAAAAATGTCGGAGGTAATTCTTGAATTTGCCAAGCCTCTTTTTGGTTACGGGGATGATTACTCGGATGAGCATTTTGAAGCTGACGTGGGATTGGCCGTGCTGTGCTGGAACATCTCTTTTTTTCCGCCGAAGAAGCAAAAGAAATTTTTCAATACCATGCTTGATGAAGTCTGCGGCTCCGACGTGAATTGCCGGCTCGATATGACCGGAATCGTTCATTCGATGATAGAACGCAAAAAAACTTTTTATGCGCATGAGAAGCGATTTGTTCAGAATTATCAAATCATCAATGAAGGGAAAGGCGACTGTTTGATTGTTGCCTCGGTTTTGGCAGAATGAGGGCCAAACCTGACGCCGTTAATCTTCAATAGATATCCGCGGCGACTCAATGAGTTGCTCATAAAAATTGAATATTTTCAATTGATTATTGAATATTGCAGAATGTTTCTCCAAATCATGCCGGGCTGGGAGCATGAGCACAAATCGCTTATTTCATACAGGACTATTTAATTATTTGTTTAAATAATTAAATAGTCTGATATTAGATTAGAAATTATGAATGAGCGGAAAGAGGTAGGGGAGTTAGCGGGAGTTCTGAAGTTTTTGTACGTTGAAGCAAAGGTACGCATCGTGCAACTTCTAAATCACTGATAGCTTTGCGTAGCGGTTTTTTTCACAAGGTGCCAATTTTTGTATGGGATTTTAATTGAAAGGCAATAAAATGCTATT
>CAZFHM010000061.1:0-11673 GCA_964518825.1 uncultured Pirellulales bacterium | reverse complement strand
TGTGTCCAAGTCCCTGCATCGCAACCATCCGGCCGGCCGGGATACACACAGTAACCACCGGGTTAGGCGCTCCTTCGCAGGCTAATGCCGCACAGGTATCAGCTAACCCGATGACCCGCAGGGCATCACGACGAACCCACTTGGGAAGCTCGGTGGGTTTGGTTATCTTCATATCCTTATTGGTAAGCCCGACCTTCCTGACGAGTTTTTCGAATTCCTTGCCAAGACCGGCAAAGTCGACCGGTACCGCTGAATCGTCAGTCATGTAAGTAGCCAGCTCATGTCTGATGCTTTCCTTGAACCCGTTGACGTTTGTCGTGCCCTCAAAGACCGATATACTCATATAAATTTGCTCGATCGAGGGGTCGAAGACATACACTGAGTTAATCTTGCATTTTACCTTGTCTACCTTGTCTCCTATGCCGGTCGTCTCGAAGGTGAAAGGTTCAGACAATGCTCTGACCGCGATCATTTTCCCTAATACACTCGTATTCAGCTCAACGGCCGTTACGGTCAACTTCAACTCCGAAGGCAACGAGGCATCAAGAAAAGACAGGTCAAAGGACTGTTTCCATGTCTTGCCAATATTGTCTGCGGCAACTTTTTCCAGGGATTGTGCGCAACGGTTATGTATCATCTGAAAAAAGTTCAGATTACCATTGCTCGTCACAAGCTCTCTGTTGGCCCGGTCAAGCACAAATGATATGCTTCCAAAACCGCTTGCATCGGAGCTGGAATCATCAGTCCAAATCGAGTACTGAACCTTGTTATCAGACAAAGGCTCCTTGTCAACTGTAAACCATGATTCGTTGCGATTCTTGAGCTGGCCCTTGCCGCTATATTCCAGCGACGAAACCATTTTGTAGTGATACGTCCCTGTATCCTGCACTGCGCCGGCAAAATGGGCAAATGACAACAACATCATGCCCACTATGACCGTGGTCAATGCAGACCTAGTCCACTGGCAATTTTTTCTTTTCTGCTTGTCCATACCGTTTTCCCCTAAATAACTACTGCCTCTATAAACACTTTCCTTACGCTTCCGCTTCCCCAAATACAAAAAGATATGCGATTAGGTCCCATTTCGTCACATTCCGGGGGTGACTTAATCCAAAACCCTCACTTTCCCGTTTTAGCCTGAGACAAAGGATAATACGCAAAAATCCCCTGTCCCATATACCCGACGGGCGTTTATGGTCCTATAAGTGTTAGTTCTGTCAACACGCAGCTCTGGGCAGCTATGGAATCCCCCGGAACCGAGTTCGAAGTTTTTACATACTATTTACTGAACGAACGGCCATGCACAGGCTATAATTTATTCAGAAACACGATGGCGGAAAAAACCACAATTTTGATTGTCGAAGACGAGCCGAAAATCCGGTCAGCCCTGCGAGACTTTCTGGAGTTTAAGGGCCTTGCTGTCTTCGAGGCACCAGACGGGACCGAAGCCCAAAAGCAGGTTTCTCAGCACAAGGTCGATTTGATTCTTCTTGATTTGATGCTGCCGGAGATTAGCGGTGAACAGCTTTGCAGGCAATGGCGAAAGCAGGGGTTACAGACACCGATAATAATGGTAACAGCAAAGGGGCAGGAAAAAGAAAAAATAGCAGGGCTGAACCTGGGAGCTGACGACTATATTACAAAGCCCTTCTCATTGGAAGAGCTGCTGGCGAGAATAGAGGCGGTACTGCGAAGAACCGACCCTGCCAGAGCGGTAGGTACCGTGTTCAGGTTCGGCGATTTAGACGTCGATATTTCGACGCTAAAAGTCAGACGAGGCCGGGAAGATACCGAAATCAGCAGGCGTGAAGCACAGATTATTCAGTTCTTCGCGGCGAACCCGAACCGTGTGGTCAGCAGAGAAGAACTATACGAGAGAATCTGGCAGGATACGATGACGGACCTGGGCACACGAACAATTGATATGCACATTGCCAAGCTCCGTGCAAAAATCGAAAGGGACCTGTCCGAGCCGCAGATTATCAAAACGGTACGCGGAGCCGGCTACAAATACGAAATATAATTTAAAAACTGCTGCAGACAGGCAAAAATAATGTACAAGCGGTTAATCATCCTGTCATCTATTATAGTACTGGCTATTGGCGGGCTCGCCCTGCTGGGATATCATTCCATAAGTATATGGGCGGACGGTCTGGAAGGGACAAGGCTGGCGGAGTTTGCCGAAGTCGCTGAACAGATTCGCGGAGACGTTAAGGGCAAGCTCGACAAATTCATGCAGCAGGAGCAGAATCGGCCTTATACAGACTATCAGTACTACTCTGTCCCGGATATTCCGGCCAATACGCAGCAGCAGTTATCGCTTGTGGTCTCACCGCTGGCGGGCAGGATTGAAAACGACCTTGCCTTCGGTAATTTCGAGATTGAGCCTGACGGTTCTCTTGTTACGCCTTATTACCAGCCGGACCAATCCGGGGCTGCCGGAGAGTTGGCCATAAAGGCACAAACCCATATTGACAATATTAAAAGCAATCTGTTGCCTAAACTGGGTACAGACACAATCACATCAATAGAAACGTGGCGAAAATTGACGCCTCCCCCGCCGTTAAGAGAAAAAGAACCTGATGAGAAAAAAGTGTCTTCTGAAGCAACGGACAAACTGCAATTCGAGGCTAAAGGCTCAAAATCCCGGCGGACAGAGTACCAAATCGAAAGTCTGCAGCAACAAGAACAAAAAACGCAGGTGATAGAGCAGCAGCGACAAGTGGCCGCCTCTAATATTGCTTACAGGACCACCGTTGACCAACAACAAGACGGCAATATCTCATCGTCACTGAAAGACAGCGAGCAAGTCGAAGGTGACTTATTGCAGAAGCCCGCTTCTGCCGGGGCGCAAATCAATGAACCATCACTAACCAGGCATGCCGGTACGATAGATTCTGCCCCAGCTCCACAGGGACAGCTTGAAGTGCAGGAAAAATCGGAAAAATTGTTTTTTGATGAGGCCGGATTACAGTTGGGCGCTATTGACCAATACGGCGCAATTAGAGGTACGCTGCCACAGGATGATACTGTTCAGATTCGTATTGAACCTTTCGCACCGATAGTAGTACCCGGCGGCAGTGAAGATTCGATATTTCCCGGTCAGGTTTTTCTGCTTAGACACGTGCAGATTGGAAATGAGCATTTGTTGCAGGGATTTAAGCTTAATGAGAAACGACTGGTTGAAGAAGTACATGACTCGGCAAGCAGGTTTATCCGCGAAGGTATGGATTTTTGCTTAGGCAAGGCAGAACGGCAGAACGCGGCGTATTCGGCAATTCTGGACTTCGGATTCGGTACGGTGACGCTCAACCTGATGGAAATCGACCCCGGATGGATAACCTCGCAGATAACAAAGCTTCGAACCTGGTACTTCAGTATCGTAACAGTCGTTTTTATTGCCATGGTGCTGGTCATTTTAAGTTTGTGGCGTGCCATGCGCGCACAGGTCAAGCTTACCGAGCAAAAAGATGACTTTATATCTGCTGTCTCCCATGAGCTTCGCACGCCGCTGACGTCAATCCGGATGTACGCAGAGATGCTCGAGAAGGATTGGGTCAAATCAAAAGACAAGGCTCAGGAATACTACAAAGGTATGCGGCAGGAAAGTGAACGCCTGAGCCGGCTGATTGAGAATGTCCTGGATTTCTCACGGATACAAAAGGGGCGGAAAAAATACTCTTTTATACTCGGGGACCTTAACGAGTGTGTTACTAATGTGGTAGAAGTAATACGTTCGTATGCCGCAGAAGCCGGCTTTGCCGTTAAATTCGAGCCTGGGGAGATTGAGCCGCTGACGTTCGATGCGGATGCTGTAACACAGATAGTGGTAAACCTCCTGGATAATGCCGTTAAGTACGCCCGCAACGCCGAAGACAAGACGATTATAGTCCGCACAGAAAACCAGGGACGATTTGTAGTAATTGAGGTCGAAGACCATGGCCCCGGTGTACCGCACAAGCAGCGAGACAAGGTATTCGATGTGTTTTATCGCTGCGATGCCGAAGCAACAAGACAAACCAAAGGAACGGGACTCGGCCTTGCCCTGGTCAACAAATTTGCTCAGGCTCATAACGGTTTCGTCCAGATTTCAGCAGCCAAACCACACGGTGCGATATTTCGCGTGGGTCTGGCTGTCCAGCCCTAAGAGTCACTAACCCAGATAATTTCAACGTTGTAAATTTTGTCCAGGCGGTATCTCTGCGCGCCGGGGACGTCACCTGAGTTCTGGAGTTTTTACATACTATTTACAAAACAACCGGCTGGTTGTGGCTTATACTATAAGCAGTGAACAATTTCAATATTGTTGTCTTAATCAGGGAGAATAAAAATGAAGTCACGTCAAAAAAACAGCTTGGTCATTCTTTTGGTAACGGTACTTGTATCGATAGTCTCTGGTCAACTCCGCCATATTGGAGTCAGAGAAGTAACGGACAACGTTATCATCCCACAAAGCAGACGAACAGCGTTTGCACCACATCAGCGAAACACTATCGAGATTACAAAAGTCAATGTGCTCGTGGATATTCTGCACAGTACAGCGACAACAACAGTTGAGATAGAGCTGCGCAACAATACACATCAAAGACAAGAAGCCGAACTGATTTTTCCCGTGCCGGACGGAGCTGTAGCCAAGGGCTTTGCATACGACGGCCCCGGTGGAGAAATCACGGCTGAGGTCCTGGCCAAAGAAGAAGCCAGACGGATTTACGAGCAATTGGTAGCAAAGATTCGAGACCCCGCGTTAGTGGAGTTCATCGGATATAACCTGATTCGCTCGAGCGTTTTCCCCATCGAGGCCCGAAGCACGCAGAAGGTGCGTTTGACTTATGAGAATCTTTTGGAGGTAAACGGCAACAGAATCGACTATTGCCTTGTACGCACCGAATCACTGTCATACGAAGTCCCGTGGGACATTACGGTCAACATCAAGGCTAAGGCCCCAATATCAACGGTATATTCGGCCAGTCATAAACTTACATTAGACAGAAAAAGTGATAAAGAAGTATCCGTAAGAATCCAGGAGCAATCCAGAAAAGAACCGGGGCCTTTCAGGCTTAGCTACCTCCTGCAGGAAAACGGCGTAACGGCTTCGATGTTCGCTTACCCAGATGATAAAGTTGTGGGCGGCTATTTCCTTATATTGGCGGGATTGAGTCCGGATACTACTAGTTCCGAGAAATCATCTATACAGCGAGAGCTTACGCTTGTAATCGACCGTTCGGGCAGTATGCGAAATGAAAAGATTCAGCAGGTCAAAGAGGCTGCCTTGCAAATAATCGCCGGACTTAACCCCGGCGAAGCCTTTAATATCCTTGCATACAGCGACTCGGTTGACTGGTTTTCAACAAGGCCTGTTTTGAAAACCGCACAAACCGAAGAGGCTGCAAAAAAATACATCGAAGGCATAACAGCTAACGGGGGGACTAATCTGCACGAGGCCCTGCGTATCGCACTGGAACAAAAACCAACAAACAGTGATATGCTGCCGATCGTTTTGTTCATGACGGACGGGCTTCCAACTGTGGGACAGACCTCCGAGGTTGCGATTCGGGAGCTTGCAATAAAGTCGAATCCATATAAACGCAGAGTCTTTACTGTCGGTGTGGGGGTGGACCTTAACGCACCGCTGCTGGATAAAATCGCCGAGGGTTCACGGGCTAAGGCTGAGTACATATTGCCGGGCGAAGACATCGAAGCAAAGATAGCGAAGGTGTTTAAGAGACTTACCGGCCCGATACTTGCCGATGTCGAGCTTGAAGTGCTCGGCAAAAACGGCGAGCCTGCCGTGGGCAGGTGCCGCGACGTCCTACCCAGAGAGATTGCGGACTTCTTTGAGGGCGACCAGCTCGTGCTTCTTGGGCAATACGTAGGCACCGAACCAATTGTTTTCAAGCTAACAGGCAACTACAGGGGCAAACAACGCACTTTCAGTTTTCAGTTTGATTTCGACCTGGCAAGTGAAAAGAACGGTTTTGTGCCGCGACTGTGGGCCAGCAGAAGGATTGCAGAACTGATTGACGCCGTCAGGCAGCTCGGAGCCGAACCCGGCTCGCCTACCGGTGACCCCAAGACAAAAGAGCTCGTCGACGAGATAGTAAGGTTATCAACGGAGTTCGGAATACTCACCGAATACACGGCTTTCCTGGCGCGCGAGGGAACGGATTTTGAAAACCCGGAAATACTTTTCGATAGTACGGCGGATATACTTGAAGAACGAGCAGTAAAGCTTCGTGTCGGGAAAAGTGCAGTCAGCCAAAGTTGCAACATAGCCGGGCAAAAGTACCAATCACAGCTTAATACACGAAATCTTTACTATGGCAAGGACATGGGGCAAGTGGCGATTGCAAATGTTCAGCAGATAAACGACCGGGCTTACTATTACAGAGGTAATCGCTGGGTCGACAGCAGGTTATTGAAAGATGAGACAAAAATCCAACCGAAACGAACGATTGAATTCGGCAGTCCTGAGTTTATTGAACTTGTTTCGAAACTCGCGGCAACTAATCGGCAAGGCAGCATTGCACTCGGTGGTGACGTGCTGCTTCTGATTGATGGTGAGCCGGTTTTAGTCAAAGGGTCAGATACAAAATGAGGAAGTGATAGAGGCATGTCAAACGAGAAAGGCAGGTAACATTATGAAGAAGATGACGTTCATTCCGGTGGTTGTTGTGATTATTTCAACAGTGTACGCCGCAGCCGAAGAAGTACCAGAGACGACAGAAACAATACGGCAACAACCTAAGGTTGAGGTTGTTTTTGTTCTGGATACGACCGGAAGCATGAGCGGCCTGATAGATGCCGCCAAGCAGAAGATATGGTCAATAGCAAACACACTGGCGATGACCGAACCGGCGCCACAAATCAAGATGGGACTGGTTGGTTACAGAGACCGCGGTGACGAATATGTGACCAGGCACCTTGCATTGACTGACGACCTCGATGCGGTGTATGAGTTTCTAATGGGCTTCGAGGCAAACGGCGGTGGTGACGGGCCGGAGAGTGTTAATCAGGCGATTTATGAGGCTGCCAACAAAATGAATTGGAGTCCCGATGATAAAGCCTATAAGGTGATTTTTTTAGTAGGCGACTATCCACCACATATGGACTATGACAACGACGTGAAGTATCCTGAAAGCTGTAAGCTCGCTGCGGAAAAGGGAATTATCATCAACACAATCCAGTGCGGTACGTACGCTGATACCACTCCAATCTGGCAGGATATTGCGAAAAAAGCAGAGGGTCAATTCTTCTGCGTCGACCAATCAGGCAGCGCAATCGTACAGGCCACGCCTTTTGATACAAACCTCGCTGAGTTGTCACGCCGGTTGGACAGCACTCGTATATTCTACGGCAGTCAGGAGGAAATCGCAGAGCAACTCAGCCGAGCCGTGCGAGGCGATAAGCTCTATGAAATAGCTCCGGCCGGTGCCAAAGCTGCCCGTGCCAAGTTTAATGCAAGTGAAGCCGGCAGCGACAATTTTCTGGGGGGACGTGAATTAGTCGTGGATGTTTCCTCCGGCCAGATTGATTTAGACGAGCTCGAGACGGACCAACTGGACGAACGCTTACAAAAGATGACTCTACCGCAGCGTAAAGAATACGTAGCTGAAATGGCTGCAAATAGAAGTCAAATTCAAAAGCAAATTGAAGAAATCAGTCTGAAAAGACAAAACTATATTAAGCAGCAAATTCAAAAACACAATCTCAATGATACGGATTCGTTAGACCACCAATTCTACGAATGCATCAAAGGCCAGGCCAATAAGAAGAACATCGTCTACTCAGATGGGCCGATGTATTGAGGTGGAGAATTTCAAAGGAGCAGTAAATATGGAAAAAGTAAGACTAATAATCACAGCAGTATTTTTGACTTTTGCAGCCGTGTACGCGACAGCTCAGCCGCTGGAGGTACCGGGCAAAATCGACAGCGTAATCGTATATCGCGGCCAGGCACTGGTGACACGAATTATCGAAGCAGACCTGCCGGAAGGAACCGCGGAAATAATCGTACCTGATTTGCCCGAAGAGATTGTTTCCGAGAGCCTATTCGCTCAATCCCGCAACGATGCAAGGGTAGTCAGCGTACGCTACCGGGAAAAATCAATCAAAGAAGACACCCGGGAAGAGGTCAAACAACTCGAAACGCAAATCGAAGAAATGCAAAAGAAAATTTATGTTCTCGACAGGAACCGGAATCACAGCGGAAAATGCTGGGGCAGATACAATAAGCTCTGGGAATTTGCGTTGCAGGCCGAGCAACATGATTTAAATCGAGCCCTGCTGCAGCCCGAAGCCCTAAGCGGACTTACCGAATATCTGGAAAAGAAATCCATCTATTGGCACCAGGAAAATGTCAACCTCGAACAGGAAAAGGCCCGGCTCGAAAAGGAGGTGGGGCTGTTAAACAAGCAGTTAGATGAACTCCGGGCCGGAAGAAGCAAGAAGGAACGGCAAGCCGTCATCTATATCGAAAACCCGGGCAAGATACACGGCCAAATCTCGCTGAGCTATCTGGTAAATAACGCAAGCTGGCTGCCACAGTATAATCTGCGTGCCCTGCCGGACAGAGAAAAGATGCTGGTTGAGTACAACGCGGTGATACACCAGGCAAGCGGTGAAAACTGGGATGGTGTACAAGTCAGCCTTTCCACCGCTCAACCCACGACCGAGGCGGGTGCTCCGGTTCTGGACGCGATGAAGGTCGGACTTCTGCCGGGAGTGATATCAAAGGAGCCTTCAGGAGTTCCGGTCGATGCGATGAATGTACAAACGTGTCTGACTGGCGATTCGTCAGGCAAATGGCGTGATTTGACAGAGGATTTCGACCGGCTTCAGAGGCAACGACGACAAGCGGGCATCAGAGGTAAGGCCGCTGAAAGTGAATTGCAACTGTTCGCCATGCACAATCAAATGATAGAACTCAAAGCCGACAAGAAAAGTCTGCGGATGATAAGACAACAGGCTGACATATTTGCACGAAACGAAGGGGTAAGTGTTGCCTACAACCTGTCCGGCAAACTGACAATGCCCAGCAGGAGCGACCAGCAATTAGTGACAATAACATCATTCGAAACTGACGCCGATTTCGTTTTTGTAGCAACGCCGCTTTTGACCGACTATGTGTACCTCCAGGCTGATTCGGTCAACAATTCCAATACCCTTCTGCTGGCTGGGCCGGCGAATATGTACCGTGACGGCCAATTCGCAGGCAAAGGACATCTTGACATGGTGCCGGTCGGTAAAAAGTTTACCGTAGGCTTCGGCGTGGAAAGCCGTATTCAGGTCGTCCGTGAACTCGAAGACAAGGAGATTAACAGCTGGCTCGGAAACTACGTTGAGAATTACAAGTACCGCATCGCAGTCAACAACTACAGCGGCCGGAGGATTAACCTGCGACTGATGGACAGGATGCCTTACACGGAAGATGAAAATCTTGGCATCAGCGATTTCAAAACAAATTCCACTCTGAGCGGTAACAGCGAGTACCTCAGAAGTGCAAAGGCAAAAGGCATCCTGAGGTGGGACCTGACAGTCGAACCTGAAACCTTCGATGACACGGCCACGGCCGTCACCTACGAATATACCATAAAATATGACAATGACATGCATATAGGCACAGTGGGCGGTTGAAAAACCGCCGATATCCGAAGTGCTTAAAGGGTTTTCGTGCGGAAGCGAAAACCCTTTTTCTCTTGGATATGCGGCGGGGAGTTAAACGATTGTATTTCACAATCTTTTCAGTTATATTTGTGGTGTCTGCTCTTAAAATGAATCGAGGTTGGTTATGCCATACAATATAAGAATTGTAAGCACCTATCCTCCACGTGCCTGCGGTATAGGTACGTTCTCGCGTCATTTAGCCAATGCGTTAGCCGGCTTTACCGGCGAAGTCGGCTATGTGCGTGTCGCCGCCATCGATAAGGAAGGTTTGACGTACAACATCCCGGTGGACCTTGTCATTGACCAGTATAATCCACATTCATGGAGGGAAGTCGCCGAGACTATCGCCTCGAGGGCACAGGAAAGCCACAGCCCGACTGTGGTATTGCTCCAGCACGAATATGGGCTTGACCCGGCCGGGCCGGGTAAGGACGGAGAAGGTAAAAACTTTATCGAAATGGCAAAGTCCCTGCAAGCTGCGGGGCTTGTAACCATGGCCTATCTGCACACGGTGCTGGACAGTCCAGACGAGCACCAGAAGTCGGTGCTGCAGGAACTGGCCCGGTATACAGACGGCCTGCTTGTCCCCACGCGAAGCGCCGTCGATATCCTCGAATCAGACACTTACAAAATCGACCGCACGAAGATAAAACACATCGACCACGGTATAAGAATGCAGAATCCTTCGCAATACGACCGGCTGGAAATCAAGCAACAACTGCATCTCGAAAACAAGTTCCTTGTAACTACGCTCGGACTGCAATCGCCGGACAAAGGCCTGCCGTACGGAATCCGGGCCTATGGTAAATTTGTCAATGAGTCGCTCACCGAGAAGCAGAGAAATCAGATTGTCTACCTTATTGCAGGGCAATGTCACCCCGAGTTCGTTCAGGCTGAAGGCGGCAAGCCGTATGAGCAGTTCAAGGCCGATATGGACAAAGCCCTTGCCGAGGCGGACGTTCGCTGGTGCAGGCTGAAAGAATTGTCGCCCGATGAACTGAGCTGTTGTGATATTGTTTTGTGGGATACGTTTTTAGATGAAAATGCCCTGATGAAGTTATACGGCGCGACCAATGTTATGGTGCTGCCTTATCTGAACATACAACAGATATCCAGCGGCGTTTTGGCCGATACGGTAGGTTCGGGACGAGTCGCCATTGCCACAAAATTCGGGTATGCTGTGGAACTGCTGGACGCGGATAACCTGAGGCAAAAGGGATTGGTAATCGGCTCCCATGCAAGGGGCATTCTGGTTGACCCGGGGCAGGACTGCGTAGAACAGATTGCCCAGGCGCTGGATTATCTTGTTTTCAACCGAGCGAAAAGACTGGCGATGGAAAAAAGAGCGCACAGGCGGGGATATCAGATGAAATGGGATAACACGGCATGGGCCATTCTGCAGTATTTAGAATTCGTTAAGGAACAGCACGACATAGTCACAGGCCGGGGGTTGGAATTTACCCGACAAAAAGAATCGGCCTTTGAAAAGATAAATCTCGAATTTCTGAGCTAATGAAAAAGACTATACGAACATCCAAATCTGCCTTTTGAAAGGACCGGTATGGCAAAATTTAAACTACCCCATTCAGGACACAACAAACATTTATGCTATCTGGTTAACCTGGGCATACAGGACCGCGACCCCTCTGAGTACAGGAAGCTGGTCCGTGAGTCCAGGTTTGTATGCAAAAAATGCGGCAGGGTAGCCGCCAAGCCTCGAAATCTGTGCAACCCCGTAAAACTCTGATTTCGAAAAGGAAACGTGTATGAAACGGATGATTCATATTACTGCCCTGCTTTGCTTTATTATTCTAGGTAGCGGCTGCCAGCAAACATACTACAAAACGATGGAGACCTTCGGGTATCACAAGCGCGACATCCTCGTTGAGCGGGTTGAGGAAAGCCGCGATGCTCAGGAGCAGGCTAAGGAGCAGTTCAAATCGGCCCTGGAGAAGTTCAGCGAGGTAGTGACCTTCGAAGGCGGTGAGCTCCAGAAGAAATACGACCAGC
>CAZFHM010000060.1:0-11747 GCA_964518825.1 uncultured Pirellulales bacterium | reverse complement strand
CAGCGGCGTCGGCTTCACCGCGCAGGAAGTCGCCGAGCTGCTCGAAAGCGAGAAGTTCAAAGACGTGACCGTTTACAAAATCCACAATGCTTACCCCGACGGTCGGCTCGAATTAAAAGGCGTACAACCCCGGACCTTCCAGCTCGAAGCGGGCATCTTCTTCTACAGCGACAGCTTCGATACCGCACAAGCGGATTTCAGGAACCTAATCGACATCGCCGTAACAACCGCCCCGCCCTGCCGTGCAAAGCTGCACCTGGCCAGATACAGCAACGACAAATTCGCAACGGCTCTGATTTACCCCGCCGAATACGACGACGAGCTGAGCAAATGGCTGTCGGACAATAATTATAAAACCAACGGCACTGCCGAAGGCGGCGCCGCCGTCGTTACGAGATATTATCAGGACCAGCCCGAGATACTCGAACGGCACCAGCTCTTTGCCGTAAATGAACTCGAAAGCAGGACCGGCGAAGAACTGCTCGCCGCGACAAAACTGGCCGTGCAAAGATAATCCGCCGCGAAAAATATGCCCGTGCAAACTAAAAAAAATTCGTTCCTCGGCTTTCTGGCTGCTATGTTCTCGATATTATCCCGCCGACCAAAGCCGGTTAAAAAGGATTTGAAAAACAGCGACTTCAAAACCAGTACCCAGTCAATGGGCGTTCGTTTTAACGAGTATATTAGAAATGTTTTCCGTTTCAGATGGATTCGAAAAACCTGATTTACCGCAAGGACACCTGACATGGCCGATATCAAGGACTCGATAGTGCCACCGCCCGGCGAAGAGCCGAAACTGTCCGAAAACGCTGTTACCGTCCTGCAAAGCCGATACCTGCTGAGGGATGAAAAGGGCAAATGCATCGAGACCCCCGCGCAGCTCTTCAGCCGAGTCGCCTTGATGGTTGCCTCCGCCGAAAAACGCTACGGCGCAACGCCCGACCGAATAAAATCATGGCATCGCAGATTTTACGACCTACTCGCCTCGCTAAAGTTCCTGCCGAACTCGCCCGCCCTGATGAACGCCGGCCGTCCAGTCCAGATGCTCAGTGCCTGCTTCGTACTGCCCGTTGAAGACAGCATCGAGGCCATCTTCGAAACCATAAAGAACACCGCACTCATCCAAAAGGCCGGCGGCGGAACGGGCTTTTCGCTCGACCGCCTCCGACCCACAGGTGACATAGTCGCATCCAGCGGCGGCACAACATCCGGACCAATCAGCTTCTGGCGGGTCTTCTCCGAGGCCACCAATGCCATCCAGCAGGGCGCCTTCCGCCGCGGTGCCAATATGGCCATGTGCAGTGTCACTCACCCGGATATATTGAAGTTCCTCCACGCCAAACAGAACCTCGAAGCATTCACAAACTTCAACATCTCGGTAAAGGTCACCGACAACTGGATGAAAAAACTTTCACGTTCGCCCAAATCGCCCCACGTCGTCACTAACCCGCGAACAGGCCGTAATTATCTTATCCCCCGCCGAATCGACGTAGAAAATTACACTATCGACGACCTGGTGCCAATCGAAACAAAAACTTCCACCTCAGCCAAAACTTCGAAGTACTACACCGTCGAAGATATCTGGAAAACAATTATAAAATGCGCCCACGCCACCGGCGAGCCCGGCCTTGCCTTCATAGACCGAATCAACGAAGACAATCCTGTCCCGTCGCTCGGCCGAATCGAAGCAACCAATCCCTGCGGCGAACAGCCGCTGTTGCCTTACGAAGCCTGCACCCTCGGCAGTATAAATCTGAGCAAATTCGTCCTCGCCTCCGATACCAAACGCAACCTCGACTACGATGCCCTCGCCGCAACCATACAGCTCGCCGGCCGGTTCCTCGACAACATCATCGACGCCGCCAATTACCCCGTCCGTGACACCGTCCGCCTCGCACAGGCCAACCGCAAAATCGGTCTCGGCCTTATGGGCTTTGCCGACACACTCTTCCTGCTGGGCATTCCCTATAACAGTGAACAAGCCGTTGACTTCGCCGAAAATCTCATGAAGTTCGTCAACGACCAGGCCCACAAGGCAAGCGCCCTGCTCGCTGACGAACGGGGCCCGTTCCCGAACTGGAACGAGAGCATCTGGCGGACCCACAGAAACCAGAAGATGCGCAACGCCGCCGTCACAACCATCGCCCCGACCGGAACCATCAGCATCATCGCAGGCTGTTCAGCCGGAATCGAACCGCTCTATTCACTGGCCTTTATAAGACAGGTCCTCGCCGGCAAAAAACTCGCCGAGGTAAACCCGCTTTTCAGACAGCTCGCCGAAAGCCGCGGCTTCTATTCCAAAAAGCTCGAAGCCCACGTCGCCAAAACCGGCACTATCCAGGATATACCCAAAATCCCTGCCTCAATCCGGAGAATCTTCAAATGTGCCTTCGACATCGCCCCCGAATGGCACATCAAAATACAGGCCGCCTTCCAGAAGCACTGCGACGCCGCCGTCAGCAAGACCATTAATCTGCCGGAAAATGCATCCTGTGCCGCAGTGGACAGGGCCTACAAGCTCGCCTACCACCTGGGGTGCAAAGGAATTACTGTCTACCGTCGAAAATCACGCAAAAATGAGCCTATGACTCTGTCGTAATTATTCGCTTGACTCCAAACCAACCCCCGATAATATCGTATACTAAATTAGAGAAACAAAAATTAACGCTAAATTAAGGCTCTTGCCGATTTAGATTATAAGCACAATTTTCTCCCCTCCGGAAGACGTCGGACAGTTCACAACTGTCCGATGTTTTCTTTTATATGATTCCCATCCCCCGCTCACATCTTCTCAAAACACTCAATGGACAGCTCCCTGCCGGGGTAAAATACCCGTCCCGCCCCATTTCTTTTTCCACCTGGCATAATCCTCAGCAACATTCTCAGCCCAGTTGCCGTACCAGCCGTAGCCCGCGCGCCGTTCTTGTTCTATCTCTGCCATACTGTATTTAATCACGCCGTCGCGACCCTCGAAAATCGGACGGTTACTCCCGATTTCGTAGAACCTCGCCCATATCGCAGGTGCGTTGGGGTCCTGCTCCACAACACGGTCACCTCTGGTCCATACCACGCGAATACCGCTAATCTTCGCCGAGTCGAACCACTCTGTCGCGCCCTCAATCGCCGCAACCACTTCGTCACTCGGATTCTTCAGGCTCATCAACAGCTCCAGGACACCCACGCTTTCCAAAGCGCTCAGTGCAACAGGTTCGAACGACCGCCCCTGCCGTGGACTGTAGTCCACCTCGTCGTATTGCTGACACCAGACCGTCGGCTTGCCGTTGACAATGACCTGACACTTGAGTATACACTCAATGCCGCGGTCGAAACTGTCCTGTGCCGCCTTACGACGCTGCGCATCTATAAAATCATAATTGCCGCTCGTCGCAACCTCCCGCATCAGCCGCATCAGCCCGACCATGCAGTCGTCGTTAAACGTGATATACCGGTGATACTGTTTATCGAGTGGATAAAATTGAGGCCAGCCGCCCGTCGGGTATTGCGCCTTGAGAATATGGTCAATCGCCTTGATAACCGCAGCCCGATACCGCTCATCCCCCGTCGCCCGAAAGGAGCGCGACAGGAATCGTATTTCATTGACCGTCGCCCTGTTGTCGAACGTCCCCTTCAGACTGTTCGGGTCTGCCTTGTACCGCATGGCAGTCGTGTCCATATTCTTGGGCCAGCTACCCTGTGCGCTCTGCCACGAAAGTATGTTATCTGCAATTCGAATCCCTTCGGCGCTTTTATACCACTGCTCGTCCTGCCCGCCATACATCGCCCACCAGCTTCTCGGCCCCCGTCTCGGCATCTTCACACTTTGAACATCGTTTGCCCTGCCAGGCTCATTGCTTTCTTCCGCGAACAGTTCCGCACAAAAGAACACAGCCAAAACCACACAAAACACAACCACCCGACCAACACAACCATTTATTCTACTTCTCATGACCTTTTACTTCTTTCACATAAAAATTTATTAATGGAAAAGAGCCCACAGAACAGAGAAGCTGCAGCTCAATATGCTTAAAGATACCCTATTTTATTTATACGCTCGCAATACGCAAGGTACCAGGGGAAACGCCGTCTTTTCCAAAAAGGCGGCCTCGTCTCCTCTAAAATCCTAAATCCTCCATGCAACAAGAGTTCGCGAAGACAGCCGGGCGTATAACGCCACGTTCCATAGCCCCCACGGATACTTGTCATGCCCTTTAATGTTAAATCTTTTCCCCGAACAATAAATTTCGCCCAATTACCCGGAAAAGAAAGCACCTGAGAAGTTTGCATAATCAGATGCTCGGTAATTACATCCCCCAACAGTCTAAGCAACAGAGCCGGGTCGGCTACATGATAAAGTCCGCCCAAACATAACCCAACGTCAAACTTCCTGTCAAAATATTCGTTTATCTTATATACATCCATTTCCACGAAACTTATCTTACAGTCGGTTTTTAATGTACTTGCCAGGAATTCGGCACATTCGACCCTCTCTTTTGAATATTCCACTCCTACTATTTCCCTGGCCCCTGCCAATGCTGCTAAAAATGTAAAAATACCGTTAGCAGAAAACAAGTCCAGAACACTTTTACCTTTCACAGCATGACTAATCCAATCTGTTACCATCTGTTGTTTATATTCATTGTTAAGTATAAATTCTCTATTTGGATGAACCGGTGAATCGGCATTGAGATATGAAACAGACGTAAACCAGGATGTTTCAGGAATCTCCTTCATCCGTTTTATCTGCTCGTCTGTAAGCTCAATATCCAGTTTTAGCGCCAATATATTTCCTTTTAAGTTTTTACTATCCTGCCTGCCCGCAGCACTTTTTATATTTTTTGCCGCTGCCGCACGGACACGGGTCGTTCCGTCCCACCTTCGGTGTCTCAAGCTGAATCTTTTTTACCGTCTGCTCACCCTGCGGCGCCTGAGCAGCGGCACGCTGACGCTCCGCCATCGCAAACTGGCCGACTTCATCGTGCGCCGCCCTGCTGACCTGGTACACGCTCCTGGCCTGGGCGCCCGCCTCGAGCCTGACCTTGAATATCACATCCGTCACCCGGTCCTCAACCGCATCTAACATCTCGTTGAACATCCGGTAGCCTTCGCGCTTGTACTCAATCTTCGGGTCCTTCTCCGCCATCGACCGCATCCATATACTGCTCTTGAGATGGTCCATCGCGTAAAGATGGTCCTTCCACGTACCGTCGTAAACCTGCAACAGCACATACCTCTCGAGGTCGCTCAATTCCTTCCGAAGATACTCCCTGCCGACATCCTCTATTCGCTCCTTCAAATCCTCCGCATGCGACAGTTCCTCCTCACTCAGTCCCGCTTCGAACCGCTCGTTCGCCCAGTCCCTGAGCTCTCTCGTATTCAGCCGGCTTATCTGCTCATCCACTTCCTTTTCGAGCTGCCCATCGTTAAAACTGCCGCTCAGCTCGAGCAGTTGCTTGTGCAAAGCGTTAGGCTTCGTATTCTGCAGCTCCTGCGCCGAAAGCCCTGCCCTGTATTTCTTATTCGCCCACTCGGCCAGCATCTCAAAGCCATAAACATTCGCCCCCTCAGGCCCGTAAACCATATTCATCGCAAACTCGACAGGGTACTCAATCTCCCGCTGCTGATACTTCTCGGCCGCCTTGTCTTTGAGCATCTCTTCGACTTCAGCCGCCTTCATCTTGCCAATTTCATCAACGCCCAGCCGAATCCCGAACTTCGCTCTTGCCCAGTCCACAAAAGTCTTTGCCGCAAACTCGTCACGAAAAAACTCTGCAATCTGCGAGCAGTCTTTCTTGTCCACCTGCTCCGCCGCCGCATCGCCAAGCTGCTCTTCAATCTCTTCCGGCGACATATACTTGACCTTCGACGGGCTCAGACTCACCTGGAACGCACTCATCGCCCACTTGCACAGACCCTGTATATCCCACGTACTTGCATCAGAGTAATCTTCCAGGTATTCACCGAGCGACAGGCCAATTTCATTCGCAGTACTGCCCTTGGCTTCCTGTTTTATCATCTCCTCGATTTCATCGGCCGTTGCGCTGCCGATATCACCCGCCTTCCAATCAACGCCGAAATTCGTCCGCGCCCATTCTGCAATGCACTTTTTGGGGTAGTCACTGCCTAATATCGTCCCGCAGCTCTTGGCAATCGTCGAATTAATCATGTCCTCGACAATCGCTTTGAGCCCTTTACCTTTTATAACCTCACGCCTTCGCCTGTAGAACACGTTCCGCTGAAAATCCATCACCTCGTCGTATTCCAGAAGGCTCTTGCGCGACTCGAAGTTCCGCTCCTCGACTTTCTTCTGCGCTTTCTCAATCCCCTTGCTGATTCTGCTGTGATATATCGGCTGACCTTCCTCCCAGCCAATCCACGAAAGCGCCTTGACCGTCCATTCCGGCGCGAACAGCCGCATCAAATCATCATCGAAGCTAAGAAAGAACTGAGTTGACCCCGGGTCGCCCTGCCTGCCGCACCGCCCGCGTAACTGATTATCTATTCGCCTCGCCTCGTGTCGCTCCGTACCCAGTACATGCAGCCCGCCAAGACCCGTAACGCCCTCTCCAAGAACAATATCCGTCCCTCGACCAGCCATATTCGTCGCTATAGTGACATTGCCCCGCATCTTCCCGTCGCGACCGCGATGCTGCTGGCCGGCCTTGGCTACAATCTGAGCTTCACGCGCATGCTGCTTTGCATTCAACACCTCGTGCTCAATGCCGAATCGATTCGTCAGCGAATTCGAAAGAGCCTCGCTCTTTTCGATACTTATCGTCCCAACCAGCACAGGCCGACCCGCCCCGCTTATCTCGTTAATCTCCTCCGTTATCGCCCCGAACTTTTCAGCAACACTCTTATATATCGCATCTTCCTTGTCGTCCCTGACACAAGGCTTATTCGTCGGCATCACCACCACGTCGAGCTTATAAATATTCATAAACTCGCCGGCCTCTGTCGCCGCCGTGCCCGTCATCCCCGCAATCTGACCGTACAGCTTGAAAAAATTCTGCAGCGTAATCGTCGCTAATGTCTGCGTTTCTTCTTTAACCTGAACGCCCTCTTTCGCCTCGACCGCCTGATGCAAACCGTCCGACCACTGCCGTCCGTGCATCAATCTGCCGGTAAACTCATCGACGATAATGACCTTACCGTCCATCACAACGTAGTCTTTCTCTTTCTCGAAAGTCACATGCGCCCGCAGCGACTGCTCCAGCAAGTGAGGCCATTCCAGATTGGAACCCGTAAAGAACGACCCAATCCCCGCAACCTCCTGCGCCGCCGTCACCCCCTCATGCGTAAGATGAACCGCCTTGCGGTCATATTCTACTTCGTAATACTGCGTCGCCTGCTCTAACTTCGCCCTGGCACTTTCAAGCTCCCGCTCGCCCTGCTCGATTACCTGCTCAGCTTTCTTTATTCGCTTTTCATCCTTCGCCTTCTTCGCCTCGCTAAGCTCACCCTGAGCATTTGCAATTCGCCTCTCCTCCGAATCGATTTTCTTCTTTATATTGGCATACTCGCTGTGCAGACTCATCAGCTGGCGGCTCACCTGGTCCGCCTTCTTATATCTCGACACATCGTCGAACGCGGGCCCCGATATAATCAAAGGCGTCCTTGCCTCGTCAATCAGAATCGAATCCACCTCATCGATAATCGCGTACTCCAGCTCCCCCTGCACCATCTGCTTCAGTGACATCTTCATATTGTCTCGCAGGTAGTCGAAGCCGAACTCGTTATTCGTCCCGTAGCAGACGTCACATTCATACTGCTGCTTTCGTTCGCCCCCCGCCGTGTCCATGTCCGCCTGTATCGCCCCCACCGTCATCCCCACCGCTCTGTACACAGGTCCCATCCATTCCGAGTCACGCTTAGCAAGGTAATCATTGACCGTTATGATATGAACGTGCCGCCCCGTAAGATGAACAAGGTACGCCGCTAACGTCGCCACCAATGTCTTGCCCTCTCCAGTGGCCATCTCCGCAATCTTGCCGTCGTACAACACGTTGCCGCCGATAAGCTGCACGTCGAAGTGCCTCATCTTCACATTTCGCCGCGCCGCCTCCCTCACAACCGCAAACGCCTCGCCTAATATATCATCCGGCTCAGCTCCCTCTTTAAGACGTGATTTGAATTCCGACGTCTTTGCTTTTAGCTGCTCGTCACTGAGCGCCCTGATTTGCTCTTCGAACTGCCCCGCCTGCTGTGCAACGGTCGAGTACGACTTAACAAGCCGCTCGTTCCGCGACCCGAATATCTTAATCAGTCCTTTGCTTATCTTCTCAAACGCCATCTGCTACTATCTATACCCCCGCTTCTCATCCGCTGTTCGTTATTCAATATTCAATTACATCCGCCCTATTCCTTAACTCGCGTCAAATACAGCCCTGTTCGAGTATCGACCCGAATCATCTCACCCATTTTGATAAAAGACGGAACCTGGACAACCAATCCCGTCTCCAGCGTCGCAGGCTTGTTCTGGTTCGTCGCCGTCGCTCCTTTAATCTCCGGCGGCGTATCAACGACCTGTAAATCCACCGTATTAGGCAAATTCACAATTACAGGCCGTCCTTCATATATCTGAACCTCGAACTGGGTATTCGGCTTACAGTATTTGGTCCCGTCCCCAAAGGCATCATCATTCAGCGTAATCTGCTCGAAGGTTGTCGTATCCATCAGCACATGCTCCGAGCCCGAAGAATACAAATATTCGTAAGTTCGCTTATCGAGATATGCTTCTTCGATAATCTCATCGGAGCGCAGCCGGATATTCTGAATCGAGCCGTCGGAAAGGCTCTTGAGTTTGGTCTGGTACACCGCACCGCCTTTGCCAAGCTTGACATGCTGATAATCCACAATCCAGTAGAGCTTGCCGTCAATTTTGACGGTCTGCCCCTTATTCATCTGCGACGCCTTCATGCAATTCTCCAAAAAACAACTAAAAACTCAAAATTATAAACTCAAAACCGCGAACACAATAGTATCCCAGAATCGCCCTATCGTGTCAACAACCGCCCCGTACCGCTTTGGGCTGTGGGAACCCTTCCTTTCTCACCTAAAACATTTTACAATTCCCCACAAAATGTTTATTCTGCATCAACACTAATAGGACAGTTTACTAATGGATACAACCTTCTTCGTTAAAGGACTTATAATAGGCTTCCTGATTGCCGCGCCCGTCGGACCCATAGGCGTACTCTGCATACGCAGAACCCTGCTGCACGGCAGACTGCCGGGTTTCGTATCGGGCCTCGGTGCCGCTTCAGCCGACACTATTTACGGCTTCATCGCCGCCTTCAGTCTCACCTTCATTTCCGATTTTCTCGTCGCCCACCACATCTTGTTTCGTATCATCGGCGCAGCCTTCATCTGCACACTTGGGATAAAAACCTTCCTCTCGCATACGGCCGCCAGCTCCGCCTCCCCCGCCGCCGGCAATTTAGCCGCCGACTTCGGCACAACCTTTGTCCTGACCCTCATGAATCCGATTACGATGTTGGCATTCACCGCCGTCTTCGCCGGCGTCGGCATAGAACACTCCACACACACTCTCGAAGGACTCCTCGTCGCTGGCGTCTTCGCGGGCGCAGCCGTCTGGTGGCTTCTGCTGACTACCGTCGCAGGACTGTTTCACCGAAAAATCAGCTCCTCAAATCTCCTCTGGCTGACCAGAATCTCCGGCTCAATCATCATCGCCTTCGGCCTGTTTATTTTCCTCGACCTGCTGGTAAAATAAGCTGCCCCGCCTGTAACATCAGAATTACAGATTGGAAAAATGCAAATAGAAAGCGGGACTGTTCTGTACGTTACAGCCCCGTTTGATTTTTTATGCCGTTGCGGATTTGGCTTTAAGTGCGTTGAGCTTCCTGGCAAGACGGCTCTTCTTGCGGGCCGCCGTCTTTTTGTGCATTGTACTCGTCGAAGCGGTCTTATCCAGCTTCCTGCTGACAGATTTTAACTGCTCGCTCGCTGCCTCGACGTTACCTGCGGCAACTACCGCCTCGAACTGTTTCGTCAGCGTTTTAACCTGGCTCTTGCGGGCTCGGTTAATAATTCTTTTCTTGGCATTCTGCCTGACTCTCTTCTTGGCTGATAACGATATTGGCACTTGCTTCTCCTAAAGGTTTCTCAATTACCTGAAAAGCGGATTCTAACCCTTTTCCCTCAATCTGTCAACCCGCTTACTGACGTCCCTGAAGCCGAAATCAATCTGGGCGATTTTGCGATAAATCTCCAGCGCCTTGTCATTTTCACCCAGCTTCTCATAGCAGAGCCCAAGATTATACTGCAAATCCTTGGCAATTGCATCTTCTTTTAATTCGTAGCTGTCTATGGCCTGCTGGAAGATTTCCATCGCGTCGGTCGTCCAGCCCTTCAGGAAGAAACAGACCCCGATTTTCCCCATCGCCGGGATTCTGCGCCTCGGGTCTCTCTGGGCCTCCTGGAACAGCGGAATAGCCTGCTCGTACTGTTTAATGGCCAGCAATCGGTCGGCATACTCGTACTTGGCGTGCAGATTGGTCGGGTAATTCTCCACAACCAGCCGCCAGTGGTCAAGCTGAACCTGGTTGAGATGGCTCAGCAGTTCAGCCGTCTGCTGGGCCGCCCCAGCCGCTCGCCGGCTCTTGCGAAGGTTGCGTTTCAACTGGTTAATCTTTATCTCTCCCGCCTTCTGCTTGAAGCTGAAATCCCTGCTCGACGCATACGCATCATCCAGCAGCTCTATCGCCTCGTTCTCCGCCTCGTCGGTCTCGGTCTGGGCAAGCGTATTGGCGAGATTGAATGTGTTCTGCGTCAGAGTCGGATTCTTCGCGTGCTGGGCGCGGGCATCTCTTATCAGGGTCTCGCGGAAATCATCGCTTTTCACCACTCCGTCCGATGCCTGAAGTTTCCGCTGACTGTCGCTGTCCTTTATCGCCTTGGTGAAATCCCCCTCCTGGTCGTATTTGCCCTGCGAGACTGTCAGCTCAGCCGAAAGCCTCTTGAACTCATCGCTAAGCTCATGGTCCGAAGGCTTGAGTTCCGACGCCCTCTTGCAGGTGACGATAGCCTTTTCATATTGGCCGATAGACACGTAAGCGTCTTTGAGCAAAATATAGGTATGCACACTCTGATGTTCCGAACCGTTCGTCGCCACAAACAGCAAATCAGCCAGCCACTGCGTCGTTTTCGTATAGCCGCCTGTGTACGCCGCCTTGAGCATCGCCTGCAGATAAGGCAAATGGTCCGGGGCCTTGGCAAGCAGGTACTCGGCGTTAAGCATTTGCTCGAGCATGTCCTTGCCCCGCAGGTACTTGACCCTCTCGACTATGGAAGGCTTTTTACCCTTGCGAGACTGACGCAAAAGGGCAAGCTCACGCAAAGGCAGATGTCCCTGGCTGATATTGTCCGGGTCCAGACGCAGACCTTCGATATACATATTGATTGCGTAGTCGAAGTTGTTACGCTCGGCTATATCCTTGGCACGAGCAAAAAAGGTCTGAGCCTTCGCCAAATTTTGTCCCTGGTCGCCCTGGTCCATAAACGTAACCTACTGACCTTAATAGAGCTACAATTAAACCAACTATCCTATCGGCAGGCTGGTAGGTGTCGATTAATAAATACCCTTATCGTATCGGACCTTCGACGCATTAATACGCAGTTTTTTGCAGTTAAGGCCACTGCCGCAATACACGGTACTCGCAGCGCAGCACTCGATGCGCCCTCTCACCGCATCCACACATGTTCCTGCGATTCTCGAAGTCCTACGC
>CAZFHM010000059.1:0-11767 GCA_964518825.1 uncultured Pirellulales bacterium | reverse complement strand
TCCGCGTCCATATTCCACTTTGCCCGTGGCTTCATTTCCGGATGGCCGACCATTACTTCAATCCAGTACTCGCCGTCATCCTTTAGAGCATTATAAATATTTTGAAGAACCCTTTTTCGCTCCTGAGGAAAAACAATGCAGTGCAGAAAATGATTGTCCGTAATCAAATCGAACGACTTTTCCGGCAGTTCAATCCGGCAAAGGTCAGCAACCTTAAAATCGATATTAAGATTTCGATAAGCTGCCTGTTTCTTCGCCTCACGGATAGCCGCCGCAGATATATCAATCGCTGTTACTTTGAATCCCTGCATCGACAAATAACACGCCAGAGCTCCGGTCCCGCAGCCGGGGTCAAGTGCACGCGCGCCCGGCAGGGAAAAGTTCGATTCAGCCATGAGCCTTTTGACCAGCCCGAGCATATCGAAGTTCTCATAGTCTCCCTCGTCCCACGCGACCCGTCCTGCCTTGAGTCGCTTTTCGTATTCCCGGTCATGAGCTTCGTAGTATTTCATCCGTACCTTGTCATCACCGGCCCTTCCACGGAAATATATCCTCGCTAAAATTATTCAGTTTCAGAGAACTCGGGTTTTCTCTTCAGCCAGACCGCCATCTCGCCGGACCCGCGATGCGCCCATGCGTAGTAAGGAATGGCTGTTAATTCCCTTTTTTCTCCGGTCTCATCCAGCACGTTTCCTGTAATCACGGTGACACCGCCCAGTAAATCTTTCCGGTATTCCGCTTTAAGTTCGGCGTCGTCGTCAATCACCATATCAAGCACCTTATTGTTATTATCAATCCCTTCGGCACAGTAAACAACCGCCCCGCGAACAATAGCAACCTTGTTAAGGTCGTCTTTAATTTTTTCATGTGCTATAACCCGACGAATCGGCATGGGCAGATTCAGTTCGACCACGTCCCCTTTCGACCATTTTCGCTCGATTACGGCAAACCCCTTATTCGTATTGATATCGATAGGCTCAGCGTTCAGTTTCAGCGTGGCTTTTTCCTGATTTTCATCCGCGTAACGGTACAAATCGCTTGGCACAGGCCTGCCCGAAGCCCACCCCGGAATCCGGATATTGACCGCAAACCTTTCGCTCACTTTCGGTTCGACTTTTATAATTACCTTCCCGTCCCACGGATAAGCGGTCTGCTGGCTAATCTCAACGCTTGTTTTGTTCACCTCGATATTGGTTTTACTGCTGATAAAAAGATTCACATATAACGAATCGTCACGACGGGCATAGATATAACCGGGCACAGATGGGATAAAACGGGTAACGTTCGACGGACAGCAGGAGCAGTCAAACCATGGTTGTCGAACTAACGCACCCATATTAAACTTGTATTTGCCGTCCGACTCCAGGCAGTTCGGATAGAAAAAAGAATCACCGGCCAGCGAAACCCCCGAAATCATACCGTTATAAAGCACACGTTCCAGCACATCGATGTACCTGGCCTCGCCGCAGAGCAGGAACATCCGATGGTTCCAGTAAATATTTCCAATCGCCGCGCAAGTTTCGTTATAAGCCGTCAAATTCGGCAGTTCATAATCATCGCCGAACGACTCCCTCTCATGACGTGCCCCTATCCCCCCGGTAATATATAATTTCTTCGAAACCACGTTCTCCCAGATTTTACACACAGCGTTCCGGTAACTCGAATCATTCATAATCCCCGCGATATCCGCCATCGCCGCATACATATAGACCGCGCGCACCGCATGCCCGACAGCTTCATCCTGTTCAACGACCGGCTGATGGTCCTGGCTGTACGAACCGTAAAGCTCGTGTCCTTTGGCGTTACCTCGCTGGTCCAGAAAGAATTTCGCCAGCTTAAGGTACTTTTCTTTTTGTGTTACTCTGTACAGTTTCACCAGCCCCATCTCGATGACCTGATGACCCGGCACATCGAGTTTTTTACCAGGCCCGAATGTCTCAGCTATCAGGTCCGCATTTTTCAAAGCCACGTTTAGAAAATTCGTTTTACCTGTCGCCCGGTAATGCGCATAAGCCGCCTCGTACAAATGGCCGGCATTGTACAGCTCGTGACTCGCCCCCAAATGATGCCACCTCGGTCCCGGCTGTACCCACGGCGCCGGCGCCGTATCCGGATTTAACGTCTTCCACGTACACAGGTACCCGTCCTCTTCCTGCGCCGCGGCGATTTTCTCGATAATGCCGTCGACATATTTATCCAATTCTTTATCCGGGACAACCGCCAGAGAGTACGAAGCTCCTTCGATTATCTTGTAAACGTCGGAATCATCGAAAGGCATTTTCCCTTCGTATCGGCCGTCCAGTAATCCGCCCGCCCTGGCAAAATTTCTTATCCGGCCCTCTTCTTCGCACTTTTTAAAACCGAATGGAATCGTAACCGTCCTGTTGGTCTCGATACGCTTGGCCCAGAAATCGTCCGTTAACGTCACATCTGTGAACGGGACCGCTGTAATCGCATATCCGGCCTCCCTTTCCTTATGTTTTACGGTATTACAGGAGCCCGTTACGAGTGCCGAAAGGATTAGTGATATTTTCAGGATATTCGCAGCGTAGTGGATTTTCATTTTATCCCTCGTATTTATTGACCTGTTATTTTGTGCGTTCCCTTGTCCCTCGCATAATACTGAAAGAATCCCAGCCATTGAACACAAAAGCATTTTGTTAGTCGCTCGAAGCTCACTGAATCGGCGGATAGGCCCCGACAAACCGCTCCGTGGTTTTAAGACCGAGCAGCTTGCCGATTTCAGAGGGAATTTCACTCGCCGCCCTGGCCCCTGCAAACGCCTCTAACAATTGGTAATCGCCCAGCTTGGGACTCTTGAACAAAGGTCCGTTATAATCAGCGAAATACTTACTGTTAGCCGCGAATTCCGGACGCAGCTTATGCAGTTCCTGCGGTGAGTTCAATGCCGCCTGGCAGTTATCACCCTCCGTCGGACTCCAGTAAATCAGCGGCGCCGACGTACTTGCACCTCGCACGTACACATTATAATCTAACTGCTTGACCTGCGGCTCCGTCAACTGCCCGCACAAAGACGCCTGTTGCGAAAACGCCAGCAGCGGCCTTTCGAAATTCTCATTACCCGTCAGCAGGTTATTGACAAAGACGTGCCCGTCCCGCTTATCGACGTCAGGCCCGGTGCTCGGATGCCAGCCGAAGTGGTCGCCCACCGCGCTTCTGGCCGTGCGCCCGATGCACGCAGTGCTGTTTACAAAGGTGTTGTTATACATCTTGACGTTATTACTATTGAGCACAAAAACACCCTGGTCGCAATTGACAAAAACGTTCCCGGCAACCACCGCTCCCTTGGAAATCTCGAAGAAGAAAGCATTATCGCTCGGCCAGAAATGCTCTTTCGTAAAAAGCCTGTCAACGTGCCCCACGTTTTGGAACCAGTTATCGACGATTACGCCGTCAACCTCACCCACGTCGTACCAGATACCGTTTGAATTGACAAGGTCGGTAACCATGTTGTCACGGCACACGGCACGATAGCATTGATTGAAAATTTTCACAGCCGCCGGATAGTAGCCCGTGATATTCTCGATGTTGTTGCGACGCAGGATGTTCTTTTCCAGCAGAATATCCGCCGAGGCTATGATATAAAGCCCTTCGGTACTGGTGTCACTCACCAGGCAGTTGCGAATCGTTAACTTGTCACCCTTGAAATACCCCGCCACGCGCGAGCAGAAAGTAATCGCGCAATTCTCGAAAGTCGTACCTACCACGTCTTTACCATGTTCCGACTCGGCGCTCGGACCCTCCGGGTACTTGCCTTCGATTTCAATCGCCCGGAACGCGTACTGCGTGAAAGTAATTCCTCGAATTGTCGGCCCCTTGCCGTCCGGTGCCTTGCCGTGACATTTACCCGTCGTCTGCGTAAGGGCGCTGTCGAACGCCGTGATTTCGACCAGCTTGCCTTGCGGCTCGACGCCTATATAAACCTCTTTTGCATCGTAGTCGATGTAGAACAAATCCTTATTGACCTCGCTCTGATTTCCCGCCGACTGTAAAAACCTGCCGTCCACGAACACCATATCATTATTAAAACGGTGCAGCGGTGTTATTCCTTTGTCACGCCACCAGTCATCCGGCTTCTCAGGAAACAAAGTGCACCACTGTGTTTTCCATAATCTCTCGCCCGCCTTTTCCCACTTATCAGCTACGAATGTCCCCTTCAAAACAGGCTGCTCATCCCTGTAAGGCTGTATAGTCACTGCCTGGTTCAATTTCAAACCGCCCGTGCGATACACCCCGCCACGCACCACGATTGCATCACCGGTAACTACTCGCTCGATAGCCGATTCGATTGTCGTCGGTTCATCGAGCGTCATTCCCGACGCCTCCGCCTTACCGTCCGGCGATACGTAATAAATCTTGCCTGCATCTTTCGGCAATTCGTAGCTTTGCTGAATCGGTCCGTAAGGCCCGCCCGAAGGCTGCGCCGCTGCAGGCAGCGAGCAAAAGATTAAACTCGACAAAATCAAACCGACAAAAATTACCCGACTGCATTTTCCGGTACTGTTCGACTTCATTTGACATTCCTTCAAAGTAACGGTTAATAAAAAACAAAATCCTTACTTGCCCGACATCACAACGGTCGTTACAGAGCTCACCGGCAGCACCAATGGCCCGCCGCCGCTATAGCTGCCGACGTTGGCACAGTTTTCCGTCCGGCTGGTTCGGTAAACTTCACCATTTGCGACATCGAAGCCCTTAACGGAACAATCGAAGGTAATCTCCGTCTCGTCGGTCGTATTGATTATCACCAAGGCCAGCTTCTTGTTATCCGGGCCGATATACGCCGAGATTCTCAAATTCGAATTATCACTCGACGCCTCGACACGCTGCCAGCCGGAATCTATAAACGCCGAATACTGCTTGAATGTATAATACGTAGGCTTGATAGTAATCGAGTTCGGGTCGTCTATACTCGCCAGTCCGCTCGTACTGCCCCAGAACAAATCCCAGTACAGATACGCACTGACGCCTTCTACTGTCAGCGAGTTGTGCATCAGTATCGCCGTATTGATTGCATCTTCCCAGTCGCCGGGCTGATGCTCGTATTCGGTCTGGATAAGCGGCTTGCTGCCGTACTTCGACTTGACCTCTTTCATATCCGATATGTACCTGTCCGGCGCTGCGCCGCAGCCGGGAATGTTATCGCCGTCGCCGGCGCAGTTATACAAATGATGTGCATAGCCGTACACGTGCGACTTATCGTCGAGGTTGTCTATATATTCGCCCAGCCGGTCCAGCCCGGTCGTCTCAGGAGCCAGCATCTTCGGCATCGCCTTGCCCATTTCCTTATTGAACTTCTGCCATACCGCCTCGAACGCCGCGTCGTACCCCGCTATATCATTGGTCTCCGTAGGCTCGAGCTGGCACGAATCCCAGTGGGCCAAATAGTCGGGCTCATTCTGTATATTTACATAGTCCGCCTTGACCCCTGCCTTTTCGTAAGCAACCAGGCCGTCATACCACCACTGTGCGTACTCATCGTACATATACTTGCCGTCTTTCTTTTTCAGCGTCCCGCCGCCGCGAATACTGTCGTTGCTCTTCATCGAGGCAGGCGGCGACCAGGACGACATCATAATCTTCAAATCCCTGCCCACTGCCGCCTTGGCGCCTTTGACTATCTCGACGGTCTCCTGCATTGCGTTGGCGTCGTTTAGGTAAACGTTTCTTACGCGGAATATATCGAGCCCGAGGTCTTTGAACAGCACCTTATACAGTTCGCTCTTTTTATTATGGCGAACGAACTCCATCGTGAAATGCGCGCCCGATGCGCCGAAACCTTCGATTTTCTGAAGCCGACTGCCCACGTCGATTTGCCCGGCCGCTTTGGGCTTGACAATTCTGGCCTTGTCAGCCGGCTTGGCGCCTGCCGCCTCAGGGCCGTACACGTTCGCATCATCGACGAAAAAGTTTGTTTCTATCGCAGGCCCTTCGAAGTAAACGTCCAGCACCGACAATTCGCCTGCGACGTTCAGCGTGAACTCGCCCGAAAGCTCAATCCACTCGCCGTCGGTTGCGGTTGCACTGGCCACGTTATGATAAGTTGTGCCGTCGTCATCCTGCTGCTCGAAAGATACGGTAACGCTATCGCTCGATGAATTTTCAAGTCTCACCCAGCCGGACACCTTATAGGTTTGTCCAGTTACCATTTTGCCGACCATAGACTGTTTTATACCCTGCCACGTATCTGTTCTGCCGTAGGCCTTGGCACTGCCCGAGCCGCTGTGTACCGGCGATGCAGCTGCTTCTATCAGGCAGCTTCGGTCGGACCAGCCGGCTGTTCCATTCTCGAACCCGGGATTCTTCAGGATGTTACTGTCGGCAAAACACAATACCGATGCTAATGACAGGAACAATACCACTGTCAGGAGCCTGCAGAGATTTTTGGATGACATGTTACCCTTCCTTAAAATACCACAGTTAATTCGGAATACCAATCAGCCCATTTATTGTTGACGCGACATAATACCACAATTCCCCCCATTCCGCAACATCCCATTTCCCAGCGTAGTGCTTATGAACCGTTTGGCTCCGCCCCCTGCAACCGGGGGCATGTCGTTGTATTTATCTCAGAAATTGCCTTGTTCTTACCCCTCGAATCTGCATAATATCACTTCATTAGAAAATTATTTTCCCATCTGCCGCAGTATAGATGATGTGTAGCCCGAACACTTGACCAAGACGGCAGGCATATTACAGAAGTTGAGTTATGAATGCTGGAGCAATAAAAGAGTTTGATCGCATCCGTCAGACTTTTAACGGAAACTCTGATAGAAATGAGCGATCGAAAATCGGCCAGTTTCTTACCCCGGCAAAGATTGCACAGTTTATGGCGAGCTTGTTTAAACAAGACCGCGAAAATGTGAGAATTTTGGACGCTGGAGCCGGAACGGGCGTTTTACTTGCTGCCGCGATAGAACACCTGATTTCAAAAAAATTTCACCCTCGAGCTATAGAGGTGGTCGCTTACGAGAATGACAATCTGGCCTTACCATATTTAAGCGAAACCTTAAAACGTTGCGAAACTGCTTGCAGGAAAATGTCAGTACGATTTCACGGGGAAACAAGAGAAGAAGATTTTATAGCTTCAGGTTTGGCCCTTGTACAAGAGGGATTATTCACGGAACAGCCCGAAAGATTTACTCATGTGATTATGAACCCTCCATATAAAAAAATTAATGCAAAATCAGAAACGCGAAAATTATTGGACGCGTTTGAAATGGAGGTTACAAACCTGTACGCGGCATTTGTGTGGCTTGCCGCAAAACTCTTGGAGCCAAAAGGCGAATTAGTGGCGATTACACCCCGCAGTTTTTGCAATGGGCCGTATTTCCGTCGATTTCGTCTGGCATTGCTGAGAATGACGGCATTGCAGCGAATTCATGTGTTTGCTTCGCGAAAAAAAATTTTCGGCGATGATAACGTCCTTCAGGAAAATGTAATTTTTTATGCGGTTCGTACTCAGCATAAACCAAAGTCTGTTATCATTTCATCTTCGGAAAGTGTTGATTTCAGTAACTTGAGCATTCGGTATGTTCCTTATGAGCACGTGGTCTTGCCGCAGGACAAAGACTCTTTTATTCATCTCTTGCTGAATGATGAAGATGATGAGGCGATAAAGCTTATACGGCGGTTCGGCACATCACTCGGCGATTTGGGATTGGAAGTATCAACGGGGCGCGTCGTTGATTTTAGGGCAAAAGAGTATCTTCGACATAAGCCCGGAAAGGGTACGGTTCCATTGGTGTATCCTTGTCATTTTGAGAACGGTTTCGTGAACTGGCCTGCTGAAACAGGGAAAAAACCTAATGCGATATTTTCATCGGAGCAAACCAGAGACTTGATGGTTGAGTCGGGATATTATGTGCTTGCAAAAAGATTCTCCTCGAAAGAGGAACCCCGACGGGTTGTGGCGGCAATTTATGACCCTTGCAGGATTAAAACCGCGACCGTCGGGTTTGAGAATCACTTAAATTACTTTCACGCAAAAGGCGCAGGGCTGTCACCTAATTTGGCTAAGGGCTTGGCGATGTATCTGAATTCCTCTCTATTTGATAAGTATTTTCGGATTTTCAGCGGCCATACACAAGTCAATGCCACAGACCTCAGAAAGATGAAGTATCCTTCACGTGAACAGCTTATACATCTTGGCATGCATGTTAAAGATAGGATGCCGAATCAGGAAACCATAGATGACGTTTTGAAAAGGAATATATGAATAATGGCTAAAAAGGCAGTTGATAAAAAAGCCAGGCAAAAGATTCAGGAAGCTCTAAAAGTTCTTGGCACGTTTGGATTTCCCCGGCAACAACTGAATGAACGCTCAGCCGTGGCGCTCCTTTGGCTGCGTTTCCTTAAGCCCAAAGACAAATGGACCCAGGCCGGTGCTCCGCTAATGGGCATAACACCTATGATGGAGTTTTTTGCCGCACACTACGGTAAGCAATATAAACCTAATACGCGCGAAACGGTACGGCGTCAAACGATTCATCAGTTCGTACAAGCCGCCTTGGTTCTTCAAAATCCGGATAAGCCTTCAAGGCCGACAAACAGTCCAAAAGCAGTTTATCAGATTGAGCCGTCGGCATTAAAATTACTTCGTGACTTTGGTACGAGCAACTGGAATAAACATTTACAGAGATATCTGGAGTCTGTTGAAACTTTGAAACAGCTATATGCACGGCAGCGCCAAATGCGCAGAATACCCGTGAGACTGGCAGACGGCAAGAAAATCAACCTCTCGCCTGGTGGACAAAACGTACTTGTCAAAAAGGTTATTGATGATTTCTGTCCCCTTTTCACGCCTGGCGGACAAGTAATCTATGTAGGCGACACACAGAAAAAATGGGCGTATTTTGATTCCAAGGCACTTGAGGCACTGGGCGTTAAGATAGAAGAGCATGGGAAAATGCCAGACGTGGTGACTCACTACATCGAAAATAATTGGCTCGTCCTGATCGAAGCGGTTACTAGTCACGGGCCTATGAATCCAAAACGCCGACAGGAACTGGGGCAGTTATTCAAAGGTTCAAAAGCAGGCTTGGTATACGTAACCGCTTTTGTCGACCGAAGAACAATGATGAAATATCTCGATGACATCTCATGGGAAACAGAAGTCTGGGTAGCAGACTCTCCGACTCATTTGATACACTTTAATGGTGAACGTTTTCTTGGTCCTTATGACTAAGCCGAAATGTCCCTGTGTCCTCTGCGGCAAAACTGACCACAAATCACTACAGCCCATTTCATAACTTCGAAAATCGCCGTTTTTGCCCCTGAAAACGAGAGTCTGGGAGGGTATGAAATGGCTTCTAATCACGACTCACACGGGCAAAATTTTCAAAAAATTTTGCCCAATCCACTTGACAAAATAACCCCCATTTTTGAGCCAAAAACGCAGGTGTTCAAAAACACTAAAAACTCCCAAAAAACGTTAAAAAATGCCTAAAACCCGTAAAAAACCACTCAAAAAGATGAAAAAATCGAAACTTTAATCCCCACCATCCTGCTATGATTAAAATCCATAACTCATTGAGAATTAAGCATTTAGAATTAAGCATTGCAATTTTGGCACTTTTTACCAGGTGTCCAATTTCCCCCCAAATCCCCGTTTTTAGACCAATATCCCCGATTTCCCCCAATTTTGGAAATTTTTCATTTTCAAATACGCCAGCGAATTCGGTTTTTGAGCTAAAAACAAGGGTTCGTACTTTTGCTCACAAGTTCTCCGAAACGTGCATTTCAAAGAATTTTTGAAAAAAATTTACCCGGCGTAGTCCCGATGTTTTCTATCGGGACGAAGCAGGGTTTCACCTGCAATAAGTAATTAGTTCCTTTGCAAGTGGGTCTGGCTGGTTACAGGTAGTTTTTACCGGCAGGGGTTTGGATTGCGAAGCTGATTCGTGGATGGTCTGCATTATATCGACGACGTGGGCGGCGAGCCGGCCGTTAGTTAAATGGTCCTTGTCGTTTTCCATTGAGTAAGTCATTTCGGCAATACCAAAGCCGCGGCGGATGTGAGGCAAATCGAAATCCAAAGGCACCGGATGCCAGATGTATTGCTGGTTATCATCATAATGACCTTCGGTTAAAGTCACAGCAGTGTCGAAGTAGTTCGGGTCGGCAAGGTGCAAAGTAGCGTCGCGGCCGTGGATTTCGATGCCGCTGTGGCGCGAGGCCCGGACCTCGAAACTCATAACGAGATTGCAGACGAGGCCTGACTGGAAGGTTAGAATCGCAACGACGTGGGTGGGGACTTCGACGCGGATTGTTTTTCCGTGTCTCGGCTGCGAGGTGATTGTGCGCTGTTCTATATTAATAGAGGCTGAGCCGAATACGGATTTTACCGGGCCGAGCAGGTAAACCAATGTAGTCAGGTAGTATGGGCCCATATCGAAAAGCGGGCCACCGCCGGGCTTGTAATAGAATTCGGGATTCGGGTGCCAGTGCTCGACGCCGGGGCTCTGCATAAACGCGGCGGCGTGCAGCGGTTTTCCTATCACGTTGGTATCAATAAGTCTTCGGCAGGTCTGGATTGCGGGGCCGAGGAATGTGTCGGGCGCGCAGGCGATACGGAGATTATTTTTTTGTGCGGCGTCGAGCAGTGTTTTGCACTGGTCGCGATTGAAGGCAAGAGGTTTTTCGTTGTAGATGTGCTTACCGGCGTTGAGCGCGGCGAGCGCCAAGTCGTAGTGCGCGTCGGGAGTTGTGAGGTTCAGGACTATATCTATATTATCGTCGGCGAGGAGGTCATCGACGGTATAGACATTGGGAATTGAGTATTGGCGGGCCTTTTGTTCGACGCTCGACGGGTGGCGTGTAGCGACGGCGGTGACGGTCAGGTTGGGGACGTGTTTGAGAGTGTCGAGGTACTGGCCGCTTATATCGCCGAGGCCGATTAGTCCTACGTTATAGTTTTTGAGTTTCATTGGTTTTGCAGTTCCTCTTTCGGCCGATGTTTCCATCGGCGGTGCAGC
Organism: uncultured Pirellulales bacterium; assembly: GCA_964518825.1. Classification (GTDB taxonomy): domain Bacteria; phylum Planctomycetota; class Phycisphaerae; order Sedimentisphaerales; family Anaerobacaceae; genus JBBABK01. The sequence goes on along the minus strand of CAZFHM010000059.1, from coordinate 770 downwards.
CACCAGTACTGGGTGGGGTCCTGCCGGACGAATTTTTCAATAGCGGATGTATATTCCTGCGTGAGCCACAGCAGGGGGTCGTCTTTATCTTTCCATTCGTCGGGGGTTATGATTCGGTTTACGCCTATTTCGAAATAGAATTTGTTATCGACTCTTCGGCTGTATCCTACGCCGATGGGGACGTTGTACTGCATTGCGAGCAGTGCGATGCTCTTATAGGTTGAGGCCTTTCGGCCGAAGAAATCTACGAAGATACCTTTTCGGCCTGCGTCCTGGTCTGCGATGAAGCATATAGTTGCTCCGGATTTTAGCAGTGAGTCCATCAGGTCTGTAGCGCCTTTTTTGTCGATGATTTTCTGTCCTGCTTTTTCGCGAACGCCGTATAGGTATTTGCTGATGAAAGGATTGTCGAGCGGGCGGGCGATGGAATAGACATTGAATCCGAACAGGCCGAGCATATAGCCCATGATTTCGAAGTTTGCGTAGTGGCCTGTGACCATTAGCATTCCCCTGCCCTGCTTCATCAGCCATTTAGCGTGCTCGGCGGTGGTGAAGAACGAGTATTGCCGCCAATTTTCTTTTCGAACAAGCTTAGGGGTGTAAAGTACGTCGATGGCGAGCATTGCGATGTGTTCGAAGGAGCGCCGGCCTGTTTCAATGTACCAGTTTTCGTCTTTGCCGGGATAGCCTGCGCGGAGGTTGTCGAGTGCGCGTTTTCGGCCTCGATGGTAATGCTTCCAAAGTAGTCTGCCGAGAAAGGCGGCGGTCCT
>CAZFHM010000058.1:0-11907 GCA_964518825.1 uncultured Pirellulales bacterium | reverse complement strand
TTCGTGGTTTAGATATTCGGGTTATACTCTCTAAAAAAACAGTGTAAATCTGTGTCTGGAAAATAATCTGAGTTAATCTGTGTCAATCTGTGGTTCCATTTTGTCGTTAGTCTGAAGTCATGCCTCTGGTGTCTGTAGTCTAATTCAATTAGCGTAATCAGTGATTATTTTTTCCTTGATTTTTGTTCAAAATATGGTATAATACCGGTGTAGTTTGATAAATTGTAAACTTAGGCAACTTAAAAATGGTCGTTTTCTCTACTATTATGAACTTTAGTTTCTCCGCGGTCTCCGCGGTAAATTATTTAGCCATTTGTCATAAAATCCGCGCTAATCCGGGAAATCCGCGGATAAATATGTCGTTTTTGGAATATACCGGTTGTCCAATTATGACCTTATTTGAAAAAACAAACCCAATTTTATGCGTTTTTCGGTCAAAAACAGCTATTTTGCCAAAAAACGAACCCAAAACAAACCCAAACGAACCCAATTTTATCCGCCGTTCTTGTGGCGGATTTGGCATCTACTGCAAAATCACCGGCATGGTATTGCAAAGGTGAGGGCAATATAGTACAAGAGTGCGAATATGAAGCCGAATGCGCGGATACCGCGGAAAAAGAAGAAGATGGCCTTGTATGAGGTGTTCAACAAGGGGATGTCTAACTCCCGGCGCAGGCAGGGTTTAGAAAGTTCACCGGCGGCGGGTAAGGGTTACGGGCAAGGGCAGGCTAAGCCGCGGGCGATACAGTTTAACCATGGCAGGGTCGAAGTGTCGCTGAGGTATGATATAGCGATTGTTCTGGGACTGCTGGCGCTATTGTGTTTGATGGGCGCGTACCGGTTAGGTGAACATATGAGTATAAAAGAGGCAGCGACAACGCAGGCTGAAGGTGTGGTGACGACGGCGGCGCCGGCGCCGGTAACTAATACGGCGACGCAAGTAACCGAACCGGCAAGAGCAGTTGTTGAAGAAGATGTGGTCGGCAGTGGTGATAACTGGATAGTGATAGCGACACATCAAAGCGAAGGACAGTTAGCGCCGGTGCAGCAGTACTTCGCAGGGTACGGGATAGAGACGCAGATACGAAAGGCAGGCGATAATTATATATTGCATACGAAGCAGACTTATAGTAACCCGAACCGCGCGGGCAGCGACGGCGAACAGGTACGCCGGCAGATAATCGAACTGGGCAGGAATTATCAACCGCCGCCGGGGTACAGGGCGTTCGATTTTACAACGGCTTACGGCATGAAGAAAATAAATTAGTTAACCACAGATTAACCACGAATGAACACGACCCAACAGCAAGGCACAAAGAGAAAACGTAGGAGACGGAATACAGAATGAGGAACCGCGGATTTACGCGGATTAGAAAAAGAAATTAACTACGAATTGACTATAGGAGAAGTTTTTGATGAGTACTGACCGTTCGTTGAAGATAAAAGGTGCATTGACAAGACATCGTAACGTCCTCAGCAGGGCCGAGCGCATCGAGGTGCTCAAAGAAGAACAACGATGGACGCAGGAGGACAGCGTTTTCGGTTTGCCTAAGGTTGCGCATCGCAAGAGCCACGCAGGTAAAAAGGCCAAGGAAGAAACGCCGGTTGAGGGCGCAACACCTGAAGCAGGGACAGAGGCAACGGCGGCTGAGGCCAAACCGGCAGGTGCGACTGCAAAGGCAGGCGCGGCTCCCAAAGCAGGCGCGGCTCCCAAGGCAGGCGCGGCTGCAAAGGCTCCAAAAGCCGGTTCGGAAAAACCAAGGAAGAAATAACGGCTGGGCCTTGTTTCGCTGCTCAGGTGTCGAGGGCGGGCTTGGTTCGGAGCTTTTTTATTTCACTTCTTCTGCTCTTTTCTTCGAGGCGTTTTTTCTTAGCCCATTTTGGGACGGAGGTTTTGCGTCGCGGAGGTTTTCTTTCGAGGGCAGCGGCAATCAGCCGGGCAAGTCTTTCGACGGCGGTACGGCGGTTGGCGTTTTGAGTGCGGTGCTTCTGCGAAACAATTCTCAGCACGCCGTTTTTGTCTGCACGGGTGGCGAGTTTTTTCAGGATTCGCTTTTTCTGCAATTCTGACATATCGGGGCAATTGGCAACATCAAAGAACAATGTCACCCTCGTATTGAGCTTGTTGACGTTTTGTCCGCCCGGGCCTGAGCTGCGCGAGTACTGAAAAGAAAACTGGTCTTCATTGATTCTTGTTGACTCGTTTATTTCGAGCATAGTGACTCAAAACACCAAATACTTATTTGCCTTTTCGAGTACGGCGTTCGGCCTGGCTACATCTTCTATTCGGCGGAGTTTTGCGAAGCGACGGTGGTTTATTATCCGCCCTACAGTAATGGGTCCGAAGCCGGGGACACGCAGAAGCTGAAGTTTCGATGCGCGGTTTACATTTACGGGGAATGCTTCGGGGTGGGCATCGGCCCAGATTTGTTTCGGGTCGGCTTCGAGGGAAAGGTTGCCGTCCTTGTCGCAGATAATGTCCTTATCCGTGAAGCCGTATTTTCGCATAAGGAAATCGGCCTGGTAGAGCCGGTGCTCCCTTTTGAATATGTCGGCTGGATTTTGTGCTGTGTCATTGGCGGGCAATGTTCGTTCGCCGAGGGCTTTCTGGTAGGCGCTGAAGTAGATGCGGTTGAAGTTCAGCCTGTCGTAGAGGCCCCATGTATACTTGACAATTTCGGCGTCGGATTCGCCTGCCGCTGCGACGATGAACTGCGTTGTCTGCTTTACCCTCTGGTACTTATTGCCTTTGGCGGTCAGGGTGCTGATGAGTTTTATGGGCTCGATGATATCACGAATAAAATCTTTCTTTTTTGAAAGTTTGCCGAGGTACTTTGCGCCGGGTGTTTCGATGTTAAGCGAGACGGCGGTGGATAGTGAGACGGCCTTTTCGACGGCGGCGGGAGAGCAGCCTGGTATGATTTTGAGGTGGATGTAGCCGCGGTATTTGTGTTTTTTTCGCAGCAGTGAGGCTATGCCGCAGAGCCTGTCCATGGTGGCGTCGGGTGTGCCGATGACGGAGGAACTCAAAAACAGGCCGAAGACTTCGCCGCAGTTATAGTAGTCGAGAAATGCATTTGCGGTTTCTTCGACGGACAGGCTGCAGCGGCGGATATCCTGGTTTTCTCTCAGCGGGCAGTATGCACAGTCATTTGTGCAGACGTTTGAAATCAGGGTTTTGAAAAGTACGCTCGTGCCGCCGTTCGGCAGGGTTACGGGATAAATCCAGCCGGCCCTGCCGCGTGTGCGGTGCTCGTCCCTGCCGGTGCCGCAGGCGCAGGCGAGGTCGTACTGTGCGTCGGCACTGAGGATTCGAAGCTTTTTGTGTGTATCGGGTTTGCTGACAATTCCAACCATAAGCTACCTTCCGTGGTCAATGCTTATACGAAGTAATTTTACTGAGGCAGCGGCAGGATTGCAATGGTGACATAGTTAGTTTTTTGTTATTGATGTGTCTGTCACAAATTGAAAAACATGTGCAATTAAAAGCTCAACGCCTGAGATAAAATTCGGTTCAGAAAGCGATGTTAAAGAGAAAAACTAATGTCACCGGGCTGATAGGCAAAAAGCCTATAGTGCTGTCAGGTTCACACCTGAAGATAATCCTGAATTTTTAGTCAATGCCTAAAAAAGTTGTAAATATTCAGTTTTTATCGCACACCAAAAAACATACCTGCCGTATAGTTTGATGAAAATTTCATAGGGCGTATCGGCTTCGGATTGAGGGAACGAATCTGGAAAGGGCCGAAAGAAATGGACCGGGAAACTGAATTAGCAAAAATCATTCTCGAAATGAGCACACAAACGACGAATCAGCCCGTTGCAAATCGAGCGAAAGAAATACTTGCATCGGCTGACAGCCGTGAAGTTGCACACGCCCAGCAACGTGTTCTCGAAGCGGGAATGGATTTGGATGACCTGTTCGTGACATGGCAGCAGAATCGGCGTATTCTGCCGGACATGGAAGCGACGATGCGTCGAGAGCTGCCGGACAATCATCTCTTGCAGCGGATTCTGGCCGAGCATGACATGATTCTGTGCTTCGTATCGGATCTCGAGGAGGCTAATATCAGGATTCAGCAGCTTGAGTTCGCGTCGAGCAGCAATTCTGAGATAAGGAAGCTGGAGCACATAGTCAGTCATCTTGCCCGAACAACCGAGCATCCCGAGCGAGAGGACCAGGTCATTTTCCCCGAACTGCTTCGCCGCGGTTTTCCCGGTCCAGGTGAAATCATATCATTACAGCATCAGCAGCTTGGTGTTCGGATTGAAGAGCTTCAAGAACTGGTCTGGGCGGTGGACCATGTGACATTTGACGCCTTCAAGACTCGGCTGCAGCAGATCATCGAGTATATTATCCCGGTTATGCGCCGCCATATTTTCATAGAGAACAACCTGATACTGCCGTTGTCCCTTGAAGTCATCGAAGACCCGGTGTGCTGGGCGCATATGAAGGAAATATGCGACGATATAGGGTACTGCGGCTACGGCACGTGTTAGCCTCACCATAAGACAATTCTTAAAGCAAGGCAATTCCGCGAAAGGGTCTGTTTGCTTATACCGGTATGGAGATTTTGTCGCGGCGCTGGTTGCGTGCGCGGAACTGTCGCGGGGTCATGCCTACCAGTTCCTTGAAGGTGCGGGTGAAATAGCTCTGATTGCAGTAGCCGACCTGGAAGCAGATTTCGGTGCAGTTCTGGCTGGTGGCGAGCAGCAGCTGTTTTGCCCGCTCAATGCGAACGCTGGTGAGATAATCAATGACGGTAATACCCATCTGGTCTTTGAACAGGTGGGCAAGGCGTGAGACGCTGAGGTGACAGGCCTTGGCAACTTCTGCAAGACTGACGGGTTTGTCATAATTGGCGTCGATGTAGTTAACGGCGGGCTGTATCTGTGTGACTTTTTTCGCGTCCTGCGAGCTATAGACCAGCTCGATGAACTCGTTAAGGGCCAGGCTTATCCACGCACAGAGGTCTTCCTGCGTATCGAACTGCATAATTTTGGTGACGTAACTGAGATTTCGTTCGAGCATGGTATTAACGTCAACTCCGCCCTCGACGGCGGAGCGGCTCAATATACTCAACAATTCAATAATACGGGCTTTGAGCACGCCGAGGTCTCCGGGGTCGTGAAAAAGGATTGTTCCGAGAATCGAATTGAGAATTTCTTTTGCGCCGGTACGGTCGCCGATTTTGACCTTGCTCATAAGCTCGCGTTCGCTTTCGAGCGGGTATCGCCAGTCGGTACCGAGCTTTTTCTTTTCAAGGATGTATTCCCCTATTTCGGCCTGCTGCTGCGACTGCAAACGCCGCCAGCGAATAACGCGCGGGTCGAACCCGCCGACTTCGTAAAGCAAATCGAACAAAAAGTCGGCGGCCCGCTGTATGCGTCTGCCGGGGATGATTTCGAGCTTGCTTATAGCGGGAGTGAGTTTTCGATTATTTACACGTACGCCTTTTAAGTTTTTCTCGATGTCACTGATGAGCAGCTTCGATATCGGCTGCCAGAGGCACTTTCCGAAATACATTCCGCCCAGCGCCCTGTCTTTATCCATAACCGGGACGCAGACCAGAACAATGCCTGCGTGACATATGCAGATGTATGACTGGCCGGTTTCGATTGCGATGGCCAGGCTCCTTCGTCGTTCGGCGTTGCAGCGTTTAAGGCCGGTCGGGCTGCTGCGTACAACCTTACAGAAATCGGGATGGCAATCGTCGCTGCATAGATTTTTCTGCAGGAGGCCTTTAGCGTTGGTGGTTTCCAGGCCGAGTCGAAAGTGTTTTCTAAAAGCACTTTCGATTTTGGCGAATTTGTCTTTTTCCAACGTCTTTATTAGCTGTGACGGTTTTTTGGCCTTGGGCATAGGTAAAACCTCAAAACGGCCCTGAAAGGCCTTTTAGTGGGCCTTGGAGGGCATTTAGCAAGATAGTGTTATTATACCAGATAGCAAGATAATGCAAAAACAAAAATCCCGGGCCAAAAGCACGTATGAAAGAACTTCTAAAGACAGAGAAACCCGAATGTTCGAGGCCGGCAAGGAGTACGTTATTGAGGTATTCGGTAATAGGTTCTCCAGCCTTTGTTACGAGTAACCGCTCTGGAAGGCACCTGCCACCATATCATAACGATACCAAGCAGGTCCACCGCGCCACACAGGCAATTGACCAACGAAATTTTCAGCAGGACAGTTGAGTTGAACCGGAAACCTGAGCAGACGGCCAGCGGCAAAAGGGACAAGACGATAAACGGCGCCGCGAGAATTCCGAGGAAGCGTTGTTTGGACATAGCGCCGTCATAGTGAGCGTAGAATAACTGGGTGGCGGGCCAAAAGCCAAGGATTGATTTCGAGCTGGTACCATAATGTGGATGACATACGAGGTGAATCAATTCGTGAGGAGCAATGATAACCAGGATGTACAGTATATCTAAAAAACCGATACTGAAATCGGAAATTCGAATGGGCGTTATCGTAAGCCAAAGCATTGCGAGCAGCACAAGCGCTATGCCAATAACGGGCAGCGCAAACAACTGTGCCAGCCAGGGGTTGGGCTCTTTAAGAGACGTCCAGCCCTGAACGTCAGGGTCAAACTCAGGGTCGGCAGGGACCTTTCCAAGATGGAATCTGGCCATTTTACGGGTCCGAAATTACTGAGCTTCTACGGGTTTATGGTCGAGGAACCCTTCGAGTTTTCTTGCGCGGACCGGGTGCTGTAGCTTTCGGATTGCCTTGGCCTCGACCTGGCGGACACGTTCGCGTGTGACCTTGAAGATTCGGCCTACCTCTTCGAGCGTGTAGGTATAGCCGTCACCGATGCCGTATCGCAGTTTGATGATTTCGCGCTCGCGGTAAGACAGTGTCTTGAGTATCGAGTCGATTCGCTCCCTGAGCATTTCCTGAGTAGCTGAAGCGACAGGCGAATCCACTTCGTCGTCCTCGATGAAGTCACCGAAGTAGCTGTCTTCGCTGTCTCCGATAGGCCGGTCAAGGCTTATGGGGTGCTTCGAGATTTTCAGCACCCTTCTGGTCTCGTCGATGCTCATCTGTGCTTCTTCCGCGATTTCCTCGACGGTTGGCTCCCGGCCGAACCGCTGTGTAAGTGTCTTGCTGGCGTTCCTCAGCCGAGACATAGTTTCAATCATGTGGACGGGAATCCGGATGGTCCTGGCGTGGTCGGCAATGGCTCTTGTGATAGCCTGTCGAATCCACCACGTGGCATAAGTGCTGAACTTGTAGCCTCGCCGATATTCGTACTTATCGACGGCCCGCATAAGGCCGGTGTTTCCTTCCTGTATGATATCCAGAAAGCTCAGTCCTCGGTTGCGATATTTTTTGGCGATTGAGACCACCAGTCGCAGGTTTGCACTGGAAAGTGTTCTCTTTGCCTCTTCATATTGTTCGAAGAGACGGTCGATGATTCGCAGCCGTTTGTCGAGCTGCTTTGGCAGCTCCATGACCAAATCCTGAAGGCCTCGAAGCTCCTGTTTTACCGCTTCTATGTCTTCGGGACTGTAATCACCGTTCGGGCCGTTTTCGATAATCTGCTCGAGCTGGTGCATTTTTCGACAGATGCCGTGCAGCTTGCTTTTCATGGGCTGAATTCTGCTGGTTCTCAGACTCAGCTCTTCGAGCAGAGTGGCCATTTTTCGTCGGTTGCGGTAAAGTTTCTTCAAAATGGGTTTTGGCTGGTCCTGGTCCTTCGCAGAGACAATATGCTGGAAAAGTGTCTGGTTCATGCTGAGAAGTTTGTCTACCGTGGCCAGGTTAGCCGGAAGCCGCCGTTTGATGACTCCCCTGACGAGGTTTTCTGCGGTGCTGATTTTCATGGTTCTGTCGAAAGACATGCTGCCGTCGTCAACCTTCTGCAGTACCTCGACGGCATTGCGGGTGCAGTAATCGCTCTCGAGCATTTTTCTACGAAAAGCCATTCTGGAAAGTTCTATTTTACGAGCGAGTCTTATTTCATCCTTCCTGATGAGCAACGGGATTTCACCCATCTGTGTAAGGTACATTCTGATGGGGTCGTCGATACGTCGTGAGGTTTCTCCGACGAGCTCTTTCTCCAAAAGCTCGTCTTCCTTGAGCTGTTCATCCTCTTCTTCCTCGAGCCCTTCTTCAGGTACATCAAACTCTTCCGGCGCATGCTTTTCGACATCGGCCTCATCGAGAAGAGATATTCCCATCTCATCGAGCCTCGAAAGTAGCTTGTCGAGCTCCGCCGGGCTGACGGTTTCCTCCGGTAAACGGTCGTTCATCTCCTCGTAGGTGAGGTGTCCCTTTTTCTTGCCCTCCTCTATCAAGGTCTGTATGACCTGTTCGAGAGTCTTAGACTGCTGTTTACTTTCGCCGACCGGTGCGTCAGGCTTATTTGCTCTGAGTTTCTTTCCTGCCACGATAACAATCCTCGAAAATGTTTAATAAAACCATATCGGTCAAGTCATCCCCAGTGTATGAGGATTTCCCTTTTGTGCTCTTTCGGCGAGCTGCTTTATATCGATTTTTTGCTGTTTGGCGTCCATCGGCCGGTTCGTGCCGTCGGGTCTATGTCTTTCGAATGCCGCGAGGGCATCATCAAGCCTCTTTTTGAAATTGCCTTTTTCCTGGCCGGTCTGCTGCATACTGACAATGGCGCTGCCAAGCTCCGGCTCTTCGACGCGGGCCAGTACCTGGGCTATGGGCGCCTGGTGATTGTCCGCAAGGGTATCGAATATCGCCTGCGCCGCCTGTTTCAGAGCAGGTACGTCAAAGTCCTGCGGCCCGACCTTTTGCCGTACGATTTCGAACATAGCCGGTTCGTTCAGTAGTACTTCGATAATCTCGAGCTGGGCGGCGGCAAAAAGTCCCTGGCCGAGGTCTATCTTAAAGACTTTCTGATTCTTTAGATGGTAAGTCTGCGTGCGCCGCGCGGCGCGTAATCGCTGGTTGAGCTGAATGTTTATGGATGCGGCGTCAATTCTGACGATTCCCGCCAGGCGATTGACTATGATTCCTCTTTCTATTGCGCCAATATTGCCGGACTGCATGGCGGTGGCAATTGACTGTATAAACTCGTTAACTGCGGCTTTTCGGCCTGCAATTGTGTGGTCGGCGGAGAAACTGCTCTGTAACCTGTTCCACTTGAATTCGAAGACGTCAACCGCCTCGGCCAATACCTGAGTAAAAGCATCGGCGCCTTCGGCAAGAAGGAAATCGCACGGGTCTTTGCCTTGCGGGACGGAAGTGACCCTGATGTCAATCTGCTGTGCAAGGCATAACTCCAGTGCGCGGTTTGCGGCGGCAATACCGGCGGTGTCGCTGTCAAAGAAAACCGTTATACTCTTTGCATATCTTTTCAGCATTCGTGCGTGGCCTTGCGTCAGACTTGTACCGAGCGTGGCCACGACGTTGTTGAAACCGAATTGATGGGCCATGATAACGTCGGTATAACCTTCGACAACAACAGCAGTGCCGGACGAACCTATAGCATGGCGGGCCCGGTCAAGTCCGTAGAGACAGTTGCTCTTGTCGAATAAGGCGGTGGTCGGCGAATTGACGTACTTTGCGCCGACACCGTCGAGAGTTCGGCCGCCGAAACCAACGACCCTTCCGGTGACATCGGTGATAGTGAACATCAGCCGATTTACGAATTTGTCAGTTAGTGCGCCGCCCTGCCTCACTGCCAGACCGGAACCTGTGAGCAATTGCTCGTCGATTCGTGAACGCTTTGCGGCGGCAACGAGTTCAGCTCCTCCGGCAGGTGCAAATCCGATATGCCACAGCTCGATGCTTTCGCCCGTAATACCCCGCTGTGAAAGATAGTCGGTGACATTTCGTGCCTTTTCTTCGTGCAGATTCTTCTGGAAGAATTTGTCGGCCCAGGTATTGACCCTGGCAAGGTCATTGGGACTAATATCATCGGGCCGGCCTGGCGATGGTGCTGTTGTTCTGGGCTTGAGCTGTATTCCGGCCCGCTGGGCAAGGCGTTCGACGGACTGGGCGAAGGTGAGGTTTTCTCGCATCTGCAGGAATTTGAAGACGTCGCCGCCGGCGCCGCAGGCGAAACACTTGAAAATCTGCTTGGTCGGATTGACGTAAAAACTGGGCTTGTGGTCCTCGTGAAATGGGCACAGACCTACCATCTCCCTGCCCTTTTTTACAAGGTTCAGGTGTTCGCCGACCACCTCGACGATGTCAGAAGCCTGTTGTATTCGGCTGATAGCAGCCTGGTCGAATATAAGGGCCATGGACGTCCAACTACGGATTTAAGCTCAAATTCTGTTCCTCTTGGCTACTTATATATAGGGGGATTTGTCAAAAAGTCAAATTTCCAATAAAAATGGCGGTTTTGAGCCGTATAAGGGGTTTTCTTTTGAAATGGACAGCCGGTCTATTGCCACTTTTGGCGCGCAGGTTGAGATTGAAATTGCGAGATATATGGCGATTTTCGGGTTATCTTTTCCGGAAGAAGTTGCCGGGCAGGTTTTTGACCAGGCCTTTTAGCTGGAGACAGACCAGGGAAGAATGTGCGGCACCGGCTGAAAGCTGCGAGGCAGTAATAATATCATCCAGATGAACAGGCTCGGTGTCGAGCGAATCCAAAACGCGTCTTTCGTCAATAGTCAGAGCAAGTGTCCCGGCTGCGGCGGCGGCTGATTTAATTTCCTGATGTACCCGGGCTTCGGCGGTGGCGGCATGGTCTTTGAGCTGCTCGCCGATGTAGCCGAGCGCTTCCATTACGTCTTGTGTCGATTCAACCAGACGAGCCCCCTGCTTAAGGAGTTGATGTGTACCCCTGCTCAGGGGTGAATCTATTTTCCCGGGTACGGCCATGACCTCACGGTTGTATTCAAGTGCGGCTGAGGCGGTGATGAGGGCGCCGCTGCGCGGAGCGGCTTCTATTACGATTGTGCCGAGTGACAGGCCTGCAATGATTCTGTTGCGAGGCGGAAAATTTTCGCTAAGCGGCTCATAGTTCAACGGCAGCTCACTTACTAATGCGCCGGATTTGGAGATTAACTGAGCGAGCTTTTCGTTTTCGGGCGGGAATACATTTGCCAGTCCGCAGCCCTGAACAGCAATGGTTCGGCCGTCGGCGGAAAGTGCGCCGTGGTGCGCGGCGGTATCGATGCCGCGGGCCATGCCTGATACTATCGTAAAACCAGTCGCGGCGAGCATGTGCGCGAGTCGCGAGGCCTGCTCGCTGCCGTAGGTACTGCAGCGCCGAGAGCCGACAACAGCAACTGCAAGGTTGTCGGTGGTTTCGAGTGTACCCTTTATATAGAGCACGGGCGGCGGGTCGGGAATACGCCGCAGAAGTGTAGGGTAACGGTCGTCCTGCAAGTGCACCAGCCATACGCCAAGCTTTTCGGCAAGTGCCAGTTCGGCATCGGCGTCGAACTTATCTTGCGTTGCGGTAATACGCCGGGCGGTTTGTTCGCCTATACCCTCGATGCCGGTCAATTGTGCCTGCGAGGCGCCTAGGGCGCGGTCAACAGAGCCAAAATGCGCAAGCAGCTTTGCGAAGGTGACAGGACCGACACCGTCGGCGCGGATGAGTTGAAGCCATTTGTCAATATCCGGTGAATTCCGCATTGCAGGAAAAATAGCGGAATTGGCAATCAAGTCAAGTAAAAAAACAGGTTTGAAGTCACTCAACTATTACATCCTTTGTGATTTTTCGAACGTTTTTTTGTAAAAAATTGTCCGCATGGGCGTCTAAATTATACGTAAACGGCACAATCAGCACGGCGCTGTTTTTTTTACTTGATAGCCCTGCCGGCAGTGGTAAAGTAATTAAAGGTCAGTTCAAAGGGGGTGCAAGATGACACAAAAATTCAATACAATGGCAAAAACACCTAAATACCCGGCCCGGCTGTTGGTTCGATTGCTGATTACAGCAGGTTTCTTTTCGTCGTTGCTTACGTTCGCGA
>CAZFHM010000057.1:0-11931 GCA_964518825.1 uncultured Pirellulales bacterium | reverse complement strand
CCGCTATGCCCAGCTCATTTATCGCCCACGCATCGAATGCACGGACCTGGTCCCTGGTCATTACAAGACATTGCTCTCCGTGCCGGTACTTTCGCATAATCCCCAGATTATATAGGCCCGGCCCACCCTGTCAATTGACACGCACCCTGTCGCCAATTACAATCACACGCTGTGCGAATACTGCTCACAAATGACGATGGGATTTTTGCGCCGGGGCTGGCGGCAATCTATAAAAAGCTGACCGGCCTTGGCGATGTTACAGTCGTGGCGCCAGCGACCAGCCGTTCAGGCGCCAGCCACAGCATTACTTTCAACAGGCCTTTCGTGTGCAATAAGGTCGATATCAACGGCCTGTTCACCGGTTACAGCGTCGAAGGCTCACCGGCTGACTGCGTTAAGCTCGCAATCCTCGAGTTGTGCAAAGGGCCAATAGACCTGCTCATCTCAGGTATAAACAACGGCGCGAACACGGGAATCAACATCTATTATTCGGGGACCGTAGCAGCAGCTATGGAAGGCGTATTTCTGAAAATCCCGTCCGTCGCCATGAGCCTTGCCTTCGAAGAAGGGCCGATGAACTTCGAGCCGGCGGCAGAATACTGCTGGGACATCCTGCAAAAACTGATGCCCGTTCAAAACGGCTCGGTAATAAATATAAATATACCGCCGCTGTCGATGGGCGAACCAAAAGGAATACGGGTCGTGCCGCAGTCATACGAAAACTTTAACGAACATTACGAGAGCCAGAGGAATGAGCAAGGCCAGACGCTCTATCAACTGTCAGGCGGCGAGCATCGCGATGAACAAACACCAACCGATACGATTTCGCTCGTCGACGGGTACATAACAATCACCGCCCTTGCTCCGGGCAGGACGGATTACGAAGGGACCGAAAAACTGAAAAAGATAAAATTTTGAAACCCGACATATACAGGCCGGGCCACGGAGAACAATATGGCCGCAAGGAAACAATCACAAATCTGTATCGTAACCGTAACCGGAATAGACAAGGTCGGCATCATCGCCAGGCTCGCCAATGCTATGGCCAGCGCCAACATCAACATCGTTGACGTCAACCAGAAAATAATGGAAGAACACTTCGTGATGACTATGGCTATTGATATGGCCAAGGCTGATATCGACATCGTAAAGCTCAAGAAGAAGCTCGACCGAATCGGCGATGAAATGTCACTGAAGATAACCGTACAGGACGCGACGATATTTAAGGCTATGCACAGGGTCTGATTATGCCGATAAGCGTTGAAGAAGTCTTCGAAACCGTAAAGATGACCCTCGACCATCACTTCGATATCCGAACGGTCACTCTCGGCATCAATCTCAAGGACTGCATGGACCGCAATCTCCAGAGGTTCACCCGGCGAATAGAAAAAAGAATCATCGAAAAGGGACTGCTGCTCAACAAGTTCGCCGACGCAATTGAAAACAAATACGGCATCCCTATCACCAATCGCCGAATCGCCGTTACGCCCGCCGCACTGCTGCTCGAACCGCTGCCGCGAAATATAAAAACCGCCGTCGGCCTGGCCCGCGCACTCGACAAGGCCGCAAAGAAAGCCGATATCGATTTCATAGGCGGTTTCGGCGCGATGGTACAGAAAGGAATGACCGCCGCCGACGAAAAACTCATCGACGCAATCCCGCAGGCCCTTTCGAAAACGCAGAGAGTCTGCGGTTTTCTCAATCTCGCCTCGACTGCCGCCGGAATGAACATGGACGCCGTCGTCAAATTCGGGCACACACTAAAACAGCTTGCCGGACTGACCAAAAACGGAATAGGCTGCGCAAAAATCGCCGTCTTCGCCAATGTCCCCGAAGACAATCCCTTCATGGCAGGCGCTCACCACGGAATCGGCGAGCCCGACTTCTCACTCAACATCGGAATATCCGGCCCGGGCGTCGTCCATAACGTAGTGCTGCAGAACCCCAATTGCGACCTTACCGAGCTTTCCGAGGTCATTAAGCGGACCGTATTCAAAATCACTCGCGCCGGAGAGCTGATTGGAAAAGAATTGGCCGAGCTGATGAACGTCAGCTTCGGCATTGTAGATATCTCGCTCGCATCGACAACCGCCGCCAGCGACTCCGTTGCCGAAATAATCGAAGCGATGGGCGTAAAGAGCATGGGCCTGCCAGGCTCCACCGCAGCTCTTGCTCTGCTGATGAACGCCGTCAAAAAAGGCGGAGCAATGGCCTCCGGAAATATCGGCGGACTCAGCGGAACCTTCATACCAGTCAGCGAAGACGCCGGTATGATTCGCGCCGTACAAAAAGGAACACTAACACTCGAAAAGCTCGAAGCCCTGACCAGCGTATGCTCCGTCGGCCTCGATATGTTCGCAGTGCCGGGCGACACACCAGCCGAAACACTAAGCGCAATCATCGCCGACGAGCTGAGCATCGGAATAGTAAACAACAAGACAACTTCCGTCCGCGTCATTCCAGTCCCGCGAAAAAAAGCCGGTGATATCGTTCATTTCGGCGGCCTGCTGGGCTCGGCGCCGATTATGCCGGTATCGAAATCAGCCTCGCCGAAATTCATCGCCCGCAAAGGACGAATACCCGCGCCAATCCAGGCCCTGAGAAACTAAAACTCCTTTCGGAGAAAACAAAATGTGGAATATCTTCGAACAACCCTGGACGCTGTTGATAACAGCCGCGGTGCTCCTGTTGGTCGTCGCTGTTATAAATTCTTTCATCCAGGCCAAATCCAAACGCTACCTCTGGCTGATTCCCCTGCTCGTCGCCGTAATGGCCCCGACTCTCGATTTCGCCGTTCGAACCGACCGTGAAAAAATCGAAAAGCTAATCGACACTACTGTCACTGCCCTCGAAAACGAAGACTGCGACGCAATAGCCGCCGTTCTCGCTGAAAATTACAAGGACTCTGTGCACCCCAATAAAGCAGCCCTGATGCGGCGATGCCGTGCCATCCTGCGACCTCCTCTGGTAGATAAGGACTATAGCTCAATCCGGAACATGCAAATATCCGGACGCACCGCAACTGTGACCCTGCTAAACAGAATCCTCTTCGATGAGAAAAGCGACATCGTTGATTTTACCAAAGTGATACTGGTCAAAGTGCAACTCGACATGGAAAAAGGCTCGGACGGAAATTGGCTGATAAACCAAACCGAAATCCTGGCCGTTAACGACCAGCCCTCGAAATGGGACAATGTCAATTACCAGGATTGGTAACCGATACCTCAGCTATCTTATACCAATCACCCGCCGGCAGTATCCACCGCCCACGTTATAGCTTGACAGGCTTACACAGATTCGTACTCTTGGCCGCTACCCGCCCGCAGATCTTGCAAAGGTACTGGGCGTCTTTTACCAGTGCCTTATAATCAGCGGGATTGCTGAGCTGCATACCGATATTATTCAGATAGCACAAATGCTTATCATGTCCCGGATGCGGCATTTCTTTCTTCGCCATAAACTTTACCTCCAGTCTCAAAATCGCCTTAATCTTATTGGACTTGCCTAATTAAACAATAATATCGGAATCAGTCAACTTTTTTAAGCTTCCCAGCCGTAATTTTTCACGCTTTCCGCTCACACAACAACGCTCCGGACAAATTACCGCACCTCTGCCTCCAATCGTGCCAAAGCCGCCTCGGCTTTTGGCCGATAAAATGACCATGCGCAACGAAAACTTTGAAAAAGTGGCAGGTGATTCTATGACCGGTAAAAACAACGACAGGCTGTTTCGTGCCAACCTGGAAATCTACGAGCTTAAATGGTATCCAAACGGAACAAGCTGCCTGTCTTCGGGCCGTCGAACCGTAAAGCCTGCTCACGTACCGCCTTTGATGGTAAGAAAAGCCCAGTGGCGCAGGTAAACACTCTCTTGCGCCAAATACGTCTGTCTCGAAATTTTAACAAGGTTCCTGAATCCGTCTTTGAGAGGTAACAAAAGTGTTTGTACCACGAGTAGGAGAAATCAAACAGCTTCAAGATGAAACCGACCAGCTGTTCGACATCGGGCAAAATGTCACTGTCGCCGACGCAGCACAGCAGATGAGTCGCCACAACATCGGGTGCCTGGCCGTCTTCGATGAAAATCGAGACTTCGTCGGAATTATCACTGAGCGGGATATGCTCTCAAAAGTCCTGGCCGAATCACTTTCCCCGAAGGACACTCTCGTCAGCCAGGTCATGACTTCTTCAGTCGTCTCCTGTGAACCAAAAGCAAGCGCCACCGAAGCCGAAATACTAATGGCCAAACACCAAATCAGGCACCTGCCGATACTGCAAAACGGCAAAGCTATCGGTATGATATCCAGTCGGGACCTCATCGCATACCGCCTCAAAAGCAACAAGGACATGCAGACCGCCGCCGAACAGCTCGCCATGCTCCCGACCGGGCTCAAAAGTCTCGAGTTCGATGACGTAATCTCTCTTGCCATAAACGAGGTCCCAAAAAACTTCGGCGCCAAAAGTGCCGTACTTTGCTTGGCCTCTGAAGACCTTTCAAAACCAATCATACAATGCAACAACTGCAATAAACCTCACAAACAACTCATCGACGACGCCGTCTCCGAAAAGATACCGCAATCCGTGCGCATCCACGTCGACACCACCTGTATCGGCTGCCAGGACAAAAGCTGCGTCCTGTCGAAACTCGTCATCCCCCTGAAGATTCGCACACAGGACAATCCTCACGCCGCCGACACGACAAATGGCTTTCTGTGCATGTGCCATCCGGCCCGGCCCGGCGAAAAGCCCGAACACTCGCAACTCTACAAGGCCTCGTTATTGCAGCAGGTCCTGAATATCAACCTGACCAATGCAAAGCTCTACAAAAGCTACATCGACGCCAGACGCGACAGTGAAACCGACCCCCTGACAGGCGTCGGAACACGAAGGGTGCTCGAGAATGTGCTAAAAGCCGAATGCGCACGCTCCGCACGTTACCAGAGATGCTTTACACTGGCTATCGCGGACCTCGACAAATTCAAACAGATAAATGACCAGGCAGGCCACCCCGCCGGCGACCGCGCTCTTAAGCAAATCGCAGCACTGATGCGAAAGAGCACCAGGGAGACCGACATTGTAATTGCCCGTTATGGCGGAGATGAATTCGTCCTCGTCATGCCGGAAACTACAATCAGCGGCGGACTTATCCTGCTCGAACGAATACGACGCCAGGCGGAAAAACTCTCAATACCAGGCGTTGACAACCCGACTATCAGTTGCGGCCTCACTCAGTGGAACCCGGCACCGCCGGATTCGCCGCAGACTATTATGGAACGCGCTGATACGGCTTTATATGAAGCAAAGCGGACCGGGCGAAATAAAGTCGTCGCGCTGCCGCCCGAAGAAGCACACGTCAACTAATCTGAATTCTGCACCTGTCATGAGCAGCCTGTGGTGAGCGCACCTGCCTTGAGCGTAGTCGAAAGAGTCGAACCATGTCGAAGGATTCAATATCGGATATTCAGTCTTCCGTCGCATGGTCTCTGGTGTCTAAGGTTTGGATTTACTTACACGGCTCGAATATCCTGACCGTGTTCTTCCCCGCCTGCTTGGCCGTATAAAGCGCCTGGTCCGAACGGCTGGTTATATCCTCCGGCCTGCTGTGGCAGTCATATTGACCAAGCCCGACACTTATCGAAAGCGGAATCTCATGCTCGTCGGCCGCTAACGTCGAACGCGACACAACCTCAACCATACGCTCGGCCACCACTACCGCCTCCGCCAGTGACGTATTCGGCAGTATCACTGCGAACTCGTCACCGCCGTATCTCGCCGCAGTATCTATCTGGCGAATGCACTGCTTTATCTTCTGGCTCACCTGCCTTATCGCCTTGTCCCCCACACGGTGCCCGTACGTATCGTTTATCTTCTTGAGATTATCGACGTCAACCATTATTACGGATATATGCCCGCCGTATCGACGGGACCGCCACAACTCCCTCTCGAGCATCTCGTAGAACGTCCGGTGATTCGCCAGACCGGTCAGACCGTCCGTCGTCGCCTGTCGTTGCGTCTTCTCGAATAGCTTGATGTTCCCGATGGATGCGCCGACCAGTTGGCCCAGAAGCTCTACCAACGCAATATCCTCTTGCCGGAAAAATCTCGAACCAGTCCGGTCAGCCAGGTTCAGAACTCCAACAACCCTCTCCTGGCAGACAAGAGGCAGAATCAGGCAGCTCTTCGTCGCGTAATTCTCAAGGAACCGCCGCTGAGATTTCCGTATCATCGGCTTTTGGTGTGAATCAATATCCTCAGTAAGGATAATCCCCTTGCTACGGACCGCCATTACCATAGGCGAAGGCGGATTCTGATTCAGAGACACTATCTTGTTTATCAGATAAGGATGATTATGACGCAGAAGATGAAGGATATTGCTCGTCTCATCCAGAACATACACCGACGCGAACCGCACCTTAACAAGTTCCGGTATGCCCGTCACGCAGAGTTCCGCTATCCGCTGAATATCCAGGCAGTTTATCTGCCGGGCAAGCGGAGTAATCTGCTCTAATATGGAAATATCGGACCGCCTTTTGCCCTGCGTTCTTTTATCCTTTGACTCGGATTCTGGCATAAAGATACTATCTAACCTTTCTCTTGCTATTGGATAAACGGCAGCGATCGAAAAACACACCATAACATCTCAATGTTGACCGGTCTTTATAATCGGTTTTTTCCCTGCCCCTTTTTCTTAAAAAAACGCACCCTAACAACAAAACCTCAAAATCCTCGAACAGGCCGATTGAATCACACCTCCACCAATAACTTTTACAGCAACGGATTCTTATAGGACGCGGTTTAGAAGTCTATTAGCCCTCTGCGCCGCAGGCGATTTTATCTTTTAGGTTTAGCCCGCGGACCTGCCTGCCCCTGTATGCCGTCAACAGGGGTGCCGCCGGCCATAAAAATACCTTGCCGAAGGCCGTCCCACATTTTTGCATTTTGATATTTAATCTTCGATTTCCTCCTGCAACTGCCCGATATCCTCATTCCAGAGTTCGGGATTGGAATGGATAAAATCACGCATTAACTGCTTACATTCGTCAAGATTCAAATCGACAACCTCTACACCCATAGATTTCATAAAATCAGCAGCCCCTTCAAAGCTCTGCGATTCTCCGGCAATGACTTTCCCAATTCCGAACTGCACCACGGCCCCGGCACAAAGATAGCAAGGCATTAATGTGGAATAAAGTACAGTGCCTTTGTAGCTGCCTATTCTGCCTGCATTGCGAAGGCAGTCAATTTCGGCATGTATGATTGGGTCGTTATCCTGAACACGCTTATTATGTCCGGACCCGATGATTTTCCCGTCTTTAACTAAAACCGAACCTATAGGAATCCCTCCTTCACTTAAGCTTTTCTTCGCCTGGCCAATTGCCGCTTCCATAAAAAACACTATCTTATCTTGTACTTCTGCAGATGCTTTCATAACTTAAATCTCCTTTCTCAGCCGAATTTCTTATAATTTCGCTTTTTCGCCGCCCTCATAACCAATGTCAACTCTTTTTGCGACAGCTGCATCTCGCAAATATCAGCCTTAATTACTGACGTGAATCAAAAATGGGGTATATTTACAGGGTTCTATTGAATCATTATCGGCTGCACAGCAGTTTTGCCCTAATCAGTGAAATTTTCGCCGCGACCCCAAAACGACGCCCAACGACAAATTGAAACCACTACTCACGACCCGCAACCACAAATCGAATAACTCAAAACTCAGCACTCAAAACTGCCACTGAACAGCTTTGTGGCCGCCCCCGCTATTTGGGTCGCTATCCGGCATAAAATCACTCGTCCGGCCTCTCCGGGAAAATCATTACAACGCCCGAAAAAATCACGTACTATCGCCTGTTTATCCGCCTTCCCCCTAAGGCTTTCTCGTGAAAACTCCCACAGAAAACACGAAATCTTCGCCCCAATAGAAATTTTTTTAAAAAAACTTAAAAAACCGTTGACATCCTATAAATTAGCTTTTACATTTTGCAAAACGTATAATGCCTTTTGACTTATTTTCTTTGACCTGCTGGAGTATGGCATTGGCGGAAGGAACTTTTAAAATACCGACTAAGTTGTATCGAATCGGTGACCTGATTCGCTCCACCCCACTGTCAAGACAAACCATCCACAACTACACAATTATGGGCCTTATCCAGGAAGTCCAGTGGACCGAAGGCGGGCACAGGCTTTACGACGAATCCGTATTCCAGAGGCTTGCACGAATTACCGAACTGAAAAAAACAAAGACCCTTTCCCAAATAAAAAAAATTCTAAACCAAGAGCACCAGGACCGTAAAACAGCTTAGAAAAACAATATTGCTTACTTAGGAAAAATTGGAGAGAAAAAGGTGATCACGGACGAAAGCCTCAAACACAAAAGCAGGACGCAGGCTGCTAAATGTACTGCTCTGGCAACCGACAATCTCGCCGAGGTGTTGTTAAAGGTCCTCGAGTTCACGCACGCACGCCAGAAAATCCTCGCATTAAACATCCGAAGTACGGATAAGCCCGACTTTACCCCGAAGGATTTACCTTGCGCCGAGTTCGCCGCCGTACTCAGCACGGCACTCGACGAGCATATCAGGAATAACCGTCTTTTGATGACCGATACCGAAAACATAAAATTTCTTTCGGGTGGTTGTTTCGAAGTCAGACCCGTCGCCGATAACCACGCAAAACAGCTGCTCAGGACCGGCAAGGAAAGATACATCCAGTTGCAGGTCGAAAAGGTTGTTGAAAACGCACTGAACCAGAAATTTGCCGTTCAATTGCTCTGGGAAAAAAGGCAATCGACTGCAAATCAGAACTTTTAGCGTCTCGGACGGTTCTGCTAAAGTCCCAGCCGAATCGTTCGATAATCAGGATATGACAGGTATTTTCTCAATGACCGGCCTCGAACTTAAAAAACTGATTTCAACTGCGTGTTTATGGGACGTAACCCGCAACCGTAAGATAGAAACGGATTAGCCCGATGGAGGGACCCGATGGAAACTACTCAAAAGATTGAAATTGAAAAGGTATGGCAACAATTCCACGACGGCCACGACGAGGACTCGCGCAATACCCTGATGGAGCACTACAGCCCCCTGGTCAGGTACGTCGCAGAACGACTGCACACCAAGCTGCCCGACAAGGTCGAGGTTGACGATCTCATCAGCGCCGGCAACTTCGGCATGATGGATGCACTCAACGCATTCGACCCCGAGCGGGGAGTCAAGTTCGAGACCTACTGCTCTCCGCGCATCAGGGGTGCGATACTCGACGAGCTTCGCAGCATGGACTGGGTCCCCCGTCTCGTACGCGCCCGCGCACACCAGCTCTCAAGAGCTACACAATCCCTCGAAGCGCATCTCGGCCGAAAACCCACCGAGCAGGAAACCGCTTCCGAGCTTGAAATCGGTATGGACGAATTCCGGCGACTAAAACGCGACGCCAACGCAATCGGACTGGTCTCTCTAAACGCCAAGTACGGCGAAGAGGAAGGCGATAAAGACCTTCGTGAAATCGACATTTTAAAGGATCAAAAGTCGGCTGACCCGCTGACCGAGGCGCAGAAGCGGGATTTGAAGAACCTGCTGACCAAAGGCCTGACCCGCGCCGAACGGCTTATCATAGTCCTCTACTATTACGAAGAGATGACTATGAAGGAAATCGGCGCCACGCTCGACTTGTCCGAGTCCCGCGTCTCGCAGATGCACTCATCCATCGTAGCAAGACTCAAGGCCCAGCTAAACCACAGAAAACCTGAATTCCGAATCTGACCTGCCGCGGCGTAACTGCATCTTAGTGAAGCCGGACCCGCCACGGGACCGAACCGCACGGCAAAGGTCAGCCCTTCGGTAATTGGGCTGGCTGTACTTTTACGCCTTTGTTTTGAGCATTAGGACTTTGTATTTTGAATTTGTTTCGGATTTAGAGTTTAGGATTTAGGATTTTTTTCGCCTTCTGGCTTCTGCCCTCTGTCTTCTGATTCCTGTCTCCTGACTTCTGGATATTTGCATTCCGGGGCCTTTGAGGGTATATTCGTTAGTCGTTGGTTTTTAGTAAATATTTTTAATCTGTGGTTAATTTAATATTCGAGAGCTAAAGTCATGCGGTTTACGAAAATGCACGGTATCGGCAATGACTACGTCTACGTCAATTGCTTCGAAGAGGATGTCAGCGACCCCCCTGCCGTCGCAAAAAGGGTAAGCGATCGGCACTTCGGCATCGGCTCGGATGGCCTAATCTTGATATGCCCATCAAAAAAAGCTGATGTGCGCATGCGAATGTTCAACGCCGACGGCTCCGAAGCCGAGATGTGCGGCAACGGCATCCGCTGCCTTGCTAAATATACATACGAACACAAACTGGCCTCGCCCGGCCCAGAGTTCCGGATACCTGGCGGAAAGACGTGTCCTATATCGCTGAAAGTCGAGACTGGTAATGGCATCCTTACACTCGGACTGACTACCGATGCAAACGACAAAGTGACCAGCGTATGCGTCAATATGGGCCGGCCCCGGTTGGCGCCGAAGGATATTCCGGTAAAAATCAGCGGCGATAAAGTCATTAATCACCCGGTGGAGATACTCGGCCGGCGTCTCGAGATGACGTGCGTATCGATGGGCAATCCGCACGCGGTATTCTTCTGCGATGATATCACTAAAGTTGAACTTGAAAGGCTTGGGCCTGCGATTGAAAATCTTGATTTGTTTCCGCAGAAAACGAATGTGCACTTTGCGCAGCGGACGAACGTGCATTTTGCAAAGGTCAATTCACGCAGCGAACTGACGATGCGAACGTGGGAGCGCGGCAGCGGCATTACGTTAGCCTGCGGCACGGGCGCCTGTGCCGTGTGCGTGGCAGGCGTATTAACCGAACAAGCCGACAGGGCCTGTACGATTCATCTGCCCGGCGGGGATTTGGATTTGAACTGGCCCGAGCAGGATAATTGCGTCTATATGACCGGAAGCGCAACTGAAGTTTTCAACGGCAATTTCGAAATTTAAATTATTCGATTTTACGCAATACTTTTTTACGGAGTAACTCATGGCAACTGCGTCAGCACGTCACATACTGGTCGAAACAAAAGAGCAATGCGAAGAGCTCAAGAAGCAAATCGAGGACGGGGCCGACTTCGCTGAACTGGCCGCTGAACACTCACAGTGTCCATCGGGTGAACAAGGAGGAGATTTAGGCGAATTCTCGCAGGGCCAGATGGTCAGGGAATTCGATGACGTAATTTTCAGCGGCGACCTTGGCAAAATCCACGGCCCGGTCCAGACACAGTTCGGATTCCACCTGATTGAAATTACAAGTCGAAACGATTAGTCGCAAAGTAGCTTGAATGATTATTGATTAATCAGGGAAATTGAGGACGTGGAGGGGATAGAGGAAGAATTTAGTTGAGGTGTCGGCGGGCGTTCTGTAATTTTTGCGGAAATTTGTCTTTTCTAAAGGTTCTGAGCCATTTGTGCAAAATAATCCAGCCTCCAAAGCGAACAAGGTAGTTACGCCATGAACGATACCACCGCCTCCAGCCCAATCGGATGTTATACAAAAAGAATAACAAACCGGTGAACGAAACAATATGTACGGGCACCAGAAATATGTATCCGAACTGATAGAACCTGCCCATGATTCTTCTGCTGCTTTGCTGTATCTGTTCAGGACTCAACGGTTCATCCGGCTCGAATAACGGGAAACTTCCATCGTAATATTCCCAGCCGATGTCCTCAAGGCGGTAAATCCGGTTTTGTTTTTTCAGCCTGTCGCGTAATTCCGTACCGGGGATAGGCACCGGCAGTAATATCTGCACTGTGTCAATTTTTGCCTTGCGGATAAAATCCCTGTAATACCTGGCCCGTTCATTGACGGACATTTTGAAATCGCTGTTTTCCCTGAGAGGATAGCCGAAGATAAACATCCCATGAACCAGGAATCCGGCTTCGT
>CAZFHM010000056.1:0-11969 GCA_964518825.1 uncultured Pirellulales bacterium | reverse complement strand
TGCCGAAGCCGCCGGAGCAGCGGCCGATTGATACGCCCTGGCCGATGTGGCCTCGTATTATGCGCACCAGCAGCAGTCACGAAGAAGGATGCGACCGAAGATGGTCCGTGATGACAAAACGCTTCGAAGGTAAAAACGGAAAAGTCACCGAGCTACACGGGTGCAGCGTCGAGTGGACGCAGACGAACGGCAAGTGGCAGATGAAGGAAGTGCCGGGCAGCGATTTTGTTATCAAGACAGACCTGGTGCTGCTTGCAATGGGCTACGTGCACGTCGTGCATAAAGGCCTGGTTGAAAATCTCGGACTCAAATTAGACCAGCGCGGTAATATTGTCGTGAACGATTATCAGTCCAGCGAGGACTGGGTGTTCGCCGCGGGCGATACGGTACTCGGGGCCTCGTTAGTCGTCCGGGCCATTGCCCAGGGCAGGGAAGCAGCTGATGCAATCGACTCGTGGCTTAAAAAACAGTAGCCACTGCCAAATCCGAAATTCTAAACCCTAAACACGAAACAATCTCGAAGCACTAATTTCTGAAATTCAAAACAACTTTGCGCGACGAACACAGGTTATGTAATCCAATTTTGCGGAAAAAATTTTCCAAGTCGCGTTTTTTATCAATAATGAGGTTGGATTTCTTTAATTCTACGCAAAGCAACTGTCATAGAGACAGAAATTTATCGAATATTATATCACTAAATGCCGTCAAGCCAGTGGTCGATGAAGATTTTGAGGTCTGCTTCGTCGATCGAATCGCTAAAATCTAAATCTGCTCCATCGCAGTCATCCGAACTGCCGCAATTTTCATCGAGCCAGTGCCCGGCTAAGTAAGCGAAGTCGGCAAAATCGACTTCGTACCATCCGATAAAATTTACCAATTCCCACACGTGCTGCGGATAATCCGCACCGTCGTGCATAGTCCAGACGTCATTAGAGCCGTTGAGAGTTTCATTAACAAAATCCCACCCCGCGATGTCGTATATAACCTGCATTTTCATTAACTCCGTGCCGAGTCCATACACTCCGTCATCACTGCCATATCCAGCACCCACAGTAGTACCAGAAGTTTCTGTATCCCAGAGAGAAAAAGAAAACGTGTCTTCATTGTATCCGGCAAAGCCGCCGACATTGCTTATTCCCGTTACCAAACCTGTGGCATAGCAGTTAGAGATGCCGCTGTAGTAGTTTTTCCCCACCAGTCCGCCGACAGAATCATCTCCTGTAACCGAGCCCATAGCATAGCAGTTTGAGATGGTGCCGCCGTTATCTCCCACCAGGCCGCCGATAGAATAACTATCTCCGGAAACCGGGCCAGTAGCGTAGCAGTTTGAGATAGTACTTGGGTATAAGTTATTTCCCACCAAGCCACCGACATCGCCATCTCCGTCAACCGCACCTGCAGCGTAGCAGTTTGAGATGGTGCTTGGGACGTTATATCCCACTAGGCCGCCGACTGAATCGGTTCCTGTAACATCACCGGTGGCATAGCAGTTTGAGATGTTACCATGATTATACCCCGCCAGACAGCCGGCATAATCATCATATCCGGAAACATTTCCACCTTCGACAGCACAACCGGTAATGGTACCCTTATTAAACCAACCTGCCAGTGCACCAACAGCTCTATATCCTTGAATATTAGGATCGATAAGTATCAGGTTTTCTATCTTGGCATTGGGGTCATTGACATACCCGAATAATCCGACGTAATTCGAACTTGGCGAATTAAATGTGAAATTGCTGATGGTATGGCCGTTGCCGTTAAAAGTGCCTGTAAATGAATTAATATCATTTCCGATGATAATGAAATTTGTCTCGTTATAATCGATTAGATTAGTGTCCGCAGTCAGAAGAAAACAGTCGTTCCAATCTTCTGGATGTGCGCCGATTTCGTTCATATCGGCTGGTGTGGAAATCAGATACGGGTCGTTAGGTTCGCCTGTGCCTCCGCTGTACGTCCCGTCGGCCCGGACATTACCCGCAAATATTGTCACTAATACAATTGAAATCCCCAGCCAGGTCTTTAGATTTGTTTTTTCAGCCATTCTCTGTTCCTCCGAATTTGTGTTTGGCTCGTCTTGATTATGGTTCTCTTCGACCGATTTGAGGAAGTGCCCAAAGACAGCACATTTTGGCTACCCTCCTCCGAGACAGCCATGCAAGTATGATACCGCGTATTTTAACGGCTCCTGTACGTTTTGCAAGATAAAAAAATAGAATTAAAGACAGGAAAATTAGCGGCCTGGAGGTATTTACGAACTGATATTTGTGCTGCTGCATACCGCCGAACATATCTAAGATTCGAACAACTTGACAGCAAATTGGAGACAATAGCTATATAGTTGAGTTTAAGTGGAATATAAGGATATACCTTTCGAAAGGTTGTGTTCCGAACGCATTTTTGGGACACAGGGCATATAAGCATATGCGTATATACTTATATACTACGCCATCGACTATATTCATAGGGGGTGTGCCGATTCTGTCGGCTTGAGGGATTTTGCAGGCGGCAGGGAAGCGGCAGATGCAATCGATTCGTGGCTTAAAAGGGGCTGATTTCAGATTTGACAGTTTTATTTCTCAAGAGTATCATTTGTGTGAATACCGTTGTTTTGAAAAGCATCTGTTGATAGTGTTCTGCCTCGTGTTGGACATTATTTCATTGGAGGTAAAAGGAGGTTTGCTGTGTCTTATGAAATTGTAATAGATCACGATAATCAAATAATTATTGTACACGTATCAGGCAGAGAAACGCTCGAGGAACACATGCATATCTGTGAAAAAGCAGTTCAGAATTGTTTCGACAATGGATTCAAAAGGTTGCTGATAGATTTGCGGGCCCTGGACACTGCCAACATTACCTCTGCTGAAGCAGGGGTCGAATTTGGTAAGTTTTTCGCCGGAGATAAACGGTTTAAAGACATTCGAATCGCTCAAGTATTACCCAAAGAAATGCTTGTTCGTGTTGATGTCGATTTTTCGGCGTCTATCGCCGAAATTAAAGGTAAAACTATCGGCAGATTCACCACACTTGAGGACGCCAGAGGATGGCTGAAAGACCAGGAGATTCTCGAATCTTGATCGTCGAATCAAGATTTTACAGCGAGCATCTGTTATCCGGCATCGCGGGTCAAAATCGCAAAGCTCAATGCCTTTTAATTTTGCCTCTTAGGCCTTTGGGCTTCTGCTTCGGGGGGAAATTCAGATACGCGAATTCGCCGTAATATTTCTTCGCAGCCTCGTCATAGGCTTTGGCGGCGTCGATTTCGGATTTACAGCTTTTGATGTATATTCTTTTGCGGTTGACGGAGATTCTTGCGACCCAGAGTTTTTTATGCGCGCGGTAAACGACGCCTTTATATTTCGAGACTCCACCACGTGAGCGTTTGTTCCTGCTGTTCTCTGTGGTTGTGGCGAGGCGGAGATTTGAGCGGCGATTGTCGTGAGGGATATTATTGATATGGTCGATGACTAGATCGGAGGGGAGTGTTTGGTTTTGAGAGTTTAGTTTAAGCTGCATTACGTAGCGATGCATGGATACGGGACCGAAGAAACCACCCTCTTCAGTGAAACGCAGGACTTGGTATGAACCTTTTCGTTTGTATGCCAGCCAGATGTGGTTCGAGAGCGGGTAATAATCTATAGGGTCAACTATGGCATATTTCTTGGAGTTAATCAGTGGTATTCGGCGAAAGGCGTAGCCGTACCATATACGGCGCAGCAATAGCAGGGGGGCGACGATAATCTTGTCGAGCCGGAGGGGAATATAGATTGCAGGACGATAGCAAGGCACGATTTGCAGGATTCCAGAATTTCTAATATCGAAATCCGAAACTCTAAACAAATTCAAAACCCAAAGGTTTTAATGACCAAAACGTTTGGGGAATTTGCATTTTGGTTATTTAGATTTGTTTAGGATTTAGAGATTCGGATTTAGGACTTGTTTGCTCTTATGGCTTCTGCTTGTTGATGCGTCCTGTCCCTGCTGGGACTGCCTCCGTTTGCCTGCTGGCAAATACTCCGGTATTTTAACTAATCACTTAACTTCTGTCAAGTGTTTTTTGGAAAATTAACACAAAATAGTTGCGAATAGCCGTTTTTGGGGTAAAAATGGGCCACAGATTACACAGATTGGCACAGATTTAATTAGACATCAAGGGCCAGAGATATAATTAATCGTCCTTGTTTCTGTACCCTGAACCCTGTACGCTGTCCTATGGACTCCTTACGGAGTACCCTATTTTCCTCCTTGTCTTTGACGGGAATCGGGAGATAATATGCCTCAGAGCGAGCTTCCCTTGATTCTTTCACCCGTAATGTGCCGCAGGGCAGTGGCGGGCAATATAATGTTATGACAGGAGAGAAGAAATGATACTTGGTATCGAGATTGGTCTGACTATTCTCGGCATATATACGCTGATAAAGCGAAAATGGCCTATGGGTAAAAAAGGTTATTTAGTTGGTCGAGAGGCGATGATTCTTGGCGTACTTTCACTTATAACACTTCCTGTAGTTTTTCTATTAAGTTTTGCAGCAGGAGTTATCATTGTAATAATCCGCGGTCCTGACGGGCTGACTCCGTCTTCGTGGGTTGTGATTGGGATTGAGGCATCTTTTGTTATTTTGTGGACAGCGCTTTTGTTTTTCCTGAATGCGAGGTTCGGCCGGTCCGGGCACCTCATAGGTAAAGGCGAACCTGTGCCGTAACGAGAATTGGAGGGAGAACTTCGACGGCTGTCTATTTTAAGTATGTAGGAATGCCCGGCGTCGTTTCTCGGCTTCGTAGGACTATGCCGCAGCAAGCACTATGCCGTGGTAAAAAATCCGCCTTCGTCAAGACTACGGCGGACAAGTATTGAAAATTACAGATTGAGAAATCCGCGCGAATCCGCGAAATCCGCGGTTAGAATCAGTGGTTAATCTTTGGTCTTTGGTCTAACTTAATCTTCCGGCTGGATGGTCATACCTTTGGCGATTTGGTCACCGCCTTCGAGGGCCTTGCAATATGCGATTTTTTGCTTTACCTCGGTAACCTCGATAAGGCCGACCTGCGTCATATCCACGTCGAGGACTTCGCCTGTATCTTCGTCAACAAGCTCTTCGACGGAGCCGACGCTGAATTTCTGGCCGACCTTTACGCCTTCGCGCTCGCCCCGGTTGATAATTATCTTGTCGTCTTTTACCAGGGCGATACTACCTTCCCACGGGATACCCTCAAGCTGCTTGATGAGGAAATCGACACCCTGGCTGACGGCGTCTTCACAGGCTTTGCCGACGTTATCAACTTTGTGTCCCGATAGGGCGCCGGTTACTCCCTTCAGTCCCCCGCCGAAGTATCCTACCGTGCCTGCTTTTCGGTCTGATTTTCCTACGACGTCGGTCGAGGCTTTGACCTGTCCGGTTTCGGAATCGACAAGATAAATAGTGATATTGATTTCCGCACGGTCTTTTGCACCGCCCAGCTGGATGCCCCGGATATTTATTCCGCCTTCTCCGCCAGTGGTGGAGTTCTGGACGTGTGTAATGGCCCCTTTAACGAGCAGTTGCGCAGGAGTCATGCGTCCTATTTTGGGGGTCTTTTTGCCGCCTGCGGTGCGGCCGCTGGCGCCGAAGTCCTGTTCAGCCATCGCCTCCTGACGCATCTCTGTATCACCGAGGACGATGAACCAGCCGGACTCCTGCAGAGCGTTTGTCATGATTTCCGTGAAGCCGTCGCCGATGTCCCATTGTCCGCGCCAGCCGGCCTTGTTTTCAAAATTGGTGACGGTAATAGAATATCGCAGGTTGCCTTCGGGCCTTTCCCTGGTCGCTTCGATATCGTCGATTACCATTGCCACCGGATAATCTTTTCCGCCGACATAATAGACGGTTCCCGAAACGCCGACGGCCCGGTCTTCGTCACATGTCTTTTGGAGCTGCTCACCGGAGCCGTAATTTTTGTACATCCGGATAACGGATGAGTCTTTAGGGAGGTAGGCATTGAATTTTTCTTTTGTTTTTCCCGGTCTGTATAGCTCGACTGCCGTGTATTTGTCGGCGGTAATGCCCTTATCGTCGAGTTCGAACGCTCCGCTGTCGAGTTCTCCCAATCCGGCCTTGACCATTACAGCTTTGCCGTCAATGTCTTCTTTGGCCTTTTTGAGTTCTTTAAACTCGAGCTGGTCGCAGGATTCTGCGAGCAGCGCAAACGAACAAATCCATAGAATAGCTAATACGAGTGGGGAAAATCGAATCCTTTCCATTTGGCGTCTCCTTATGAATTTTCAAATAATGGTAGTTCCTGCCTGTTCCAGCAGCATTTTTGATGATGTTCTGGTAAAAAGCAAGGGAAATCACTGCCGTAATTATTAACCTTCACCGCAGCTTCTGCGCAGCCTTGTCAATGCGGATTCCAGTATATATTTAAGCCCTTTCCCTTTTTTCTCAGGCGGAAAGTTCAGATACGCAAATTCACCGTAATATTTCTTCGCTGCTGCGTCGTACGACCGCGCCGCCTCAATCTCGTTCTTAAAACAGCCAAGGTGTATATTCCTGTAATTTCTGCCGATTTTAGCTATCCAGCGTTTCATCTGTCGGTTGTAGTAAACTCCCTTGTACTTCGAAGTTTTGTTCTGACCTCGCTGATTCCTGTTGTTCTGTAAAACCGTTGCTAACCGTAGATTGACCTTTCGATTGTCAAGTCCGTTCAGGTTTATATGGTCGACCAGCTTGCCTTTGGGCGCGTTTATGATTTCACGATGCATAAAAATCGGGCATTTCCAGGATAATTCTTTCGTCAAACGAAGAGCTTTGTATAGGCCGTTTTTCTCGAACGCCCACCACGTATATTGCGACAGTTCGTAGTAATCTTCAACATCGACAATAGCGTACTTTTGGGAATTGGCTAATGGTATCCGGCTAAACGCATAGCCGTACCAAACACGCCGGGCCAATAGCAGCGGGGCGACGAGGATTTTGTCTAATTGAGCGGGCAAACGAAATTTGATTCGATAACAGACCATAATGACCTCCAGGGTTTAGGAATGGCAAATGCTTAATTTTGAGTTATAGATTTGACTTTTCTTTTCGCGATACGTGGTAATCAATACGCGATACGAACAATTGCCTTGTTCCTTCTGGAACTGAAGCCTTGGCCTGCTTGCTTGCCGAACTTGTCGCTACTGCGACAATGACTTGCGCACTTGTGAAATGCTGTTTTGATTTGTCGTTCTTCGCGATACGCAATACGAAGTACGCGATACGAACAAATGCCTTGTCCCTCCTGGGACTGTTTCCGTTCGGCTGCTGCCGAACTATTATATATTTTAAGTAATCACTTAATATTTGTCAAGTGTTTTTTGTAAAATTAACAAAAATTCTTTCCCCCGATGTCTTTTATCGGGGTTTTCAGGCCAAAACCAACGTTTTCGGGTGAAAAAATTAGCCCCGCAATTTATTGCGGGATTGTGTTCTTTTTTTGTTTAGCACCCAGGCCAGCCTGGGGGTTTTTATCGCGACGGGGGAATATTTATCACCCAATTCCACTAAGGATTTTGCTTGCCTTAAATACCCATTAGTTGTAGGATTTTCTTTGGCAAGGGACAATACCCCGCTCATGTGCTGCGGGGGCTTTGGGAAACAACAAGGCGGAGCAACTCTGGTTAGCACCTATGGATTTACGAGGATTTTGAGGTGCGGATTGCGCAGATTGAAATAGTCATTAATCAACAATCGATAATCAATTGAAAGGTTTGGTTGCATAGGAAATCTGGCTCTTATAAGGGAAAGGAGTAAATCATGAAAACTATAATACGAAAATGCCTTTTAGGGGCCGTGTTGTTAACGCTTGTCCTACTCTCGCTACCTGCTTTAGCCACTGCCAGGGAGGTCGGTTTCACAGAACTATATTTTGTTGTTAACGGCGAGACAACGAATGAAGCAAAACAGGGCGAAGTAATTTTTGTGTACGTTACTGTTGCAAACAACTCGAAGAGACGTGTAGAGATTGTTGTTGAGGATTATACAGTTGATAATTATGGTAATAAGTCTGAAAAGGGATCGGCTACGGATACCGTGGCAGCCAATAGCAAATTGCGTCAGGTATACACGTATAGGTTGACAGGTCCGGGTAGTGTAAAGTTTTGTTACGAGTTATACACTACTAATCGCACAAGTCCGGTTAGTAAGGTGTCTAAAGTTTTAAAAGTAAACTAAGAATATTAATCGGCGTGAGACTTTTGTTGTTGATGAAGTATTGTGTTTTGCATTTTCCATTACGCTGGAAAGTAATACGAAAAAATTAATGTAAAGGGAGGTAAAAGCAAAAATGGCAAGTTTCAAAAAAATGCGTACCGCAACAATCATCACGCTGTTAATTCTTCCGGTTTTATGCTTGGTGACTGTAACCAAACTATCATTTGGAAAAGATAAAGGAAAAGATGGTTTTGAGTCCATGTGGGTGGTTACGTTAGACATGAATGAAAAATCCGCTAAGGCTATCTCATGGAAAGGAATTCAAGATTCAACGTTGGATATGTGGAATTGGGACCCTGAAAAGGGGGACAGAGCAAAAACGGCCGTCCATCTCGAAATAATAGACCTTAAGACAAAATCGGTCATAGGAACAAGTCGCGTAAATTATGCGGGAGCGGTTCTAAGAAAAGGTGGCAGCTATCAATTGCAAGCCACAGGTCTTACTAAAAAGCAAACCACATACCATATTAGAATGACTTTCCGACCAAAAAGTTGAAGTAGTCATTGAGAATTACAACATTAGTAGAATTTTTGTCAAACCCAAAATGGCAGTTAATGTAAAGGAGGTCAAAACGAAAAAGATATTGCGGAAACATGTAGAATCAAAGGAAACAGTAACGGAGACAAAAAATGAAAAAAAGAATAGTAGCATGCCTGTGTACAACCATACTGCTTGCATTTAGCCTCCAGCTAATTGCAAGTGAAAGTAACTATGTAACTATCAGTGTTAGTATTTCCCCTTCCCAAGCCCAAGCTGTCCCACCAGTCCGCACTAATTGGAACATAGAATTACTACTCTTGGAAGAAATCGATAACGGTAATACGATTCAAACAGGAGTAGTAAGTCGTGATGGACAAACGGCCGACAGCTATGGTAAATATACTTGGCAGGCTCCGATATTCAAGCCCAAGGAGCCAAACAACTCTACGCGAATCAGGTACTATTATAAAGTTGTGTGTCTTGGCGGATGGGCTTACAACGACAATAGTTCGGAAAAGTTAGATGCTGGCAAACCAAATGTGTATGAAGTAAATATCTACATGAGTCGCAAATAGTTACCGTTGCTGATTTATGCCCGGACCGTGTTTTATTCATCTCAGACTTTCTGGAAAGAGGGGTTTTTTACAAGTAAAGAAAGGAGAACGATTATGAAATCGAAGTCGAAAGGGGAGTTAAGTTTCAAACAACGAATCGAGAAACTAGAAGTACAGAATCGAAGATTGAAATGTGGGATTGTATTTTTTTGTCTGCTTGGCCTGGTTATCATTTTGGCTGGAATGCAGACTATTCAGGAGCAACTCATCATCCGTGACCGAAACAACATAGTAAGATTCGACATGGGTGTTGATAAATTCAACGGCAGGGCAAATGCATTACTCATTTTTGATATGGATGGCAGAAAACGAATCGACATTGGCGTGGATGCCTCCGGTAACACTGGGATCGTGCTTCTAAATCCAGATGGAAGTGTCAAATGGAAAATTTGATAGCTTGTATCAAGAACCTTTGCCGATCTGGGCTTGGGCCATGTTTGGTCCCACTCAGATTTTACGGGTGGAGTAGGCCATACAAGTAATTAAAGGAGAATATCTTATGATTCCGAATTTGAAAATATCTTGTGGGTTTATAGTACTTGTTACAGTTGCTCTTCTTGGTCCGTTGCAGCAATCTTACGCTGCGGTTTCGGGTAATGTAGACAACTCCGTACGGATCACTACAGAAGGAGATTGTTGTGCAGAACTCACAAATATCAAGGCTACGGTAGACCAAAGCAAAAGGGAAGTAACTTTCTCTTTTAACTACCGGGCGTGGAATGATTACAGAACCCCCATAGTTCAACTGCACATAATGCGAGGTGGGCGTGTGATAACTACCTTTTACCAAGGTGTACCCCCAAAAAGTCCGGGAAGCTCTGGGAAAGCTACGGTCAAGGTCCCAGTACCTTATGGGGCTGGCTACGATATCAAGCTTTGCATGACACTCGCTCGAAGTATTGAAGAAGGGGCTGCGCATGCAGAGCAAGGCGGGGGACACAGCAAAGTTTTTGCTGAGATAAAGTCTGATTGAAATGGTGCCTTCTGGAGCGAGAGGGATTTTGAAAATCACCCGCATAGATTAAATCGATTTAAAGTGTAACTAATGATTTTCAGGTATGGGTAATGGATAAGCTATATAAAAACGACGGTTAATTGTTGTTTGTTAAAGTAAATAGAAGATAAGACCAGTTTATCGAATCACTTTATTGGAGGATAAAAAATGTTTCGTCCGAACTTAAAAAACAGGCTTTTAGGAATTGTGCTTTGTCTTTTTGTGTGTTCTGTTGCCCATGCGGCAGGCAAGGTAGTTTACCAAGTCAACGTAAATCAGGAAAAAAACCAAATTTCTATATCATTTGATAATACTGTTGATAACCCTAGTGGCACCACTGTTGGTTATAGAGAATTACTTATAATTGAGGGCAGGGCGGAAGGGATGGTAAAACCAGCTATTTTTGTAATGTCTATGGGTGAGAAAAAAATGTATTATGTTCGTTATGCACTACCGTCACCGCAAACATTGAGAGGTACTGGCCAAGTAGTTATCGAGTTCTACTTACATAACGAAAAGAATTTGGTCCACACAACAGTTATCCCTTTTCAGAATGGCGCATATCTCGTAACTGAAGACCATTATGAAGTTGTCCCTTAAAATAAATAGGCGGTAATATAGGAACACCATACCGGGGAAAAAGAAAACCCGATAAATCGGGACTTTTTATTATAAGAAATTTAAGCATGTCAGGCAGCATTAAAAGCACTATCTGTTAAAAAGAACCAAGCGACTACTGACCCAACCCAACTCCGCTAGATTAGTTGTTGTTGAATTATCTTGTTTATCCTGCCTGTCCCGCCATAGCCTTCGGCGACGGCGGATGTGCTCTGTGGCTATGAAAAATCTCTGTGTTAAAAATCCACGCAACCTGCCTGCCTCGGCGTAGTCCCGATGCCTTTTATCGGGACGAAACCGGGTATAAATCAATTCCTAAAAACCAGAAAGATAAAACACTCCATAAGTATATATGCATATACTTATATACAACAGCATCCGCCGTAAACATTGAAGCATAATTCTAATTAACAGCCCGCCCTCCATA
The DNA here is from genome assembly GCA_964518825.1 of uncultured Pirellulales bacterium. Taxonomy (GTDB): domain Bacteria; phylum Planctomycetota; class Phycisphaerae; order Sedimentisphaerales; family Anaerobacaceae; genus JBBABK01. Next base: position 604 of record CAZFHM010000056.1, on the reverse strand, counting down.
GCCCAACGGGCGGCGGAAGATTAAAGTCTCCCCAATTCGCCATCACCATCTGCCATTCACAAACAACACCTAACCATCCCGCCAATAACCATCAGGCAATAAATCACTCCATAAGTATATATGCATATACTTATACAAAGCAAAAACCAGCATTCTCAATCACTGTCTATATTCAATAATCCGTTTACTGCTTTGCATATTCTTGCAACATTTCGTTTATCGAGGCTGTAATAAACGTTATATCCTCGTTTCTGACACCACACTACTCCGGCATCTTTAAGAACTCTGAGATGCTGAGATGTCGCAGCTTGTGTTATACCGAGCGGTCCGGTCAATTCTGTTACACATAAAGACTTTCGCCTGAGAAGCTGCACGATACGAACTCTTGCATCAACCGACAACACCTTAAATATTCTTGCCAATTCAGCCGCATTAGCCATAGCAATAAACCTTTCAAAATTTCTTTCCAATACAAAACACGCTATAAGTATATATGAATATGCTTATGCAATTATACACTTCTGCATTATTTATCAAAATTAAAAAGAATAATCTTGAAACTCGCAATAAAAAAGTGGCATGTCCGCGAAAAACACACAGGCAT
>CAZFHM010000055.1:0-12271 GCA_964518825.1 uncultured Pirellulales bacterium | reverse complement strand
CTATTATCTGGTCCTCGGCTTCTATCGCCTCGTCATCTTTGCGAGGCGTCCAGATACCGGAGTATCGGCAAAGCCGTTCGAGTTCGCCGTCGATATGCTCGTCGGTAACATCGAGCTTCGGGCGCTCGATAGGTATGCCTTCGAGGCTGGGCAATTCAAACTGCGGCTTGACCTCAACCTCGAATTCGAATTTCATAGGACCTTCTTCGGGCAGCTCTATTTTTTCATGGTCGATATTGGGCTCGCCTAATATATTCAGTTCATTGTCCTTTATCGCCGCGTCGCTTGCGTCGGCAAGGAGCTTGAGCTTGATTTGCTCTGAGGTCTCTTTGCCGAATCGTTTCTCGAGCAATCGGCGAGGGGCCCTGCCTTTTCTAAAACCGGGTACTACAGCCTGCCTGCCCAGCTCGCCGTACTGTTCGTCGGTGATTTGCCTGACCTTTTCGACCGGTATTTCCACCGATATCTTTTTCTTGCACGGGCCGACATCTTCGATAGTAACTGTGTTCTTCAGTTCAGTAGTTTCCACCGTAGGGTGTCCTGTGGACTGTTGCTTTTCTTCTGCCATTTCGCGGAGCTCCTTGCAGGGTCACGCCGTTCCTATAGGACGGCTCGATATTAAAGAAAAAGGCCTTGGGAATCTTTGCATCCCTTAGCCATAACAAATTGTTTTGAACGCACCAGCGACCAATGCCAAACTACATGATTAGCCGGTAACTCGCCGGGCTATATCAAGGACACCTTCCTTACAGAATATAATCTCCTTTTTAAAGCGGGTGATGAGACTCGAACTCACGACATTCACGTTGGCAACGTGACGCTCTACCACTGAGCTACACCCGCATTGTCCCATCGTTCGCAGCTTATCGCCAATACCTCACAACGGCAGGAATAATTATAAAACCCCAGGTTTTCCTTGCAAGCGAATTTTTCTGACACGTTCCTTTAGCCGCTTTCGCCAAATTTTTTGCATACCAGTGACATACCTCTGTCAGTGCCGGGGGATAGTCGCCGCCCTATGCCATAGGGTTTGCTCAAAGCAGGTTTTGTGGCCGGCCAAGGACTAAAAAACCTATTCCGAACTGTAAAACGAAACTCTGGGGCGAAAAACAAAGTGATTATCGACCCCAAAAGGGAATTATCGGATGGCGACTACGGATTTTCCCCCTCCTAAATCAGGAAAAGGTTAGACCTGAAGGTTTGTGATATTGTCGATTAAAGATACGCAAGGATGTGATTTTGGGCGAAAGGGATTTTTGCTTCGAACCGAGGGATACGCGAGTTGGGGGGCGAGGCCGTTGGAATACTGACGGCCTCGTTCTAAGAACCCAGCCAACCTTGCTCCCATAAGGGGGCAGGTTGTGATTACTGCACCAGTGCATGAGCAACCACAGATGACTTTAAAAGCCAAACACAGCACAGGTGTAAGGAGCCTTGTTGAGACTCTGCCGCGAAACAAACGCGGCAGAGTCGTTTTTTTTATGCATATCTACCTTCCCGCTGGGCCATCCTAACTGGTGGCAATATGGCTTCGCTTCTGATATAATCACACAGTAAGCAATCAACCCATCAAAAAAGGGAGCTGAAAAATGTGCCCGCGCAAACCTATGCAAATAATTGCGTGGTTCTTATGTGCGGTTGCTACCCTGGCTGCAGCAACCGCCGATACAGACCCTAATGAAAGCGCTTCGGATGTCAACGAGGTTTCCGGGCAGCATCGCATTTTGCCGCCCGACCACAATCACCCGGCATTCGGCGAGCGGGTAAAAGAAAGACGCCGGCTGGTGGACCGTTATATCCGGGCCGAGGGAGTAAAAGAGCCGAATGTTCTAAATGCGATGCTCACCGTACCCCGGCATGCCTTTGTTCGCGAGAATGATTTGGGCAGGGCCTACGGCGATTATCCATTACCTATCGGATACGGCCAGACAATAAGCCAGCCGTACATCGTCGCATACATGACACAGACGTTGAGGCTGAATGCGAACGATAAGGTCCTGGAGGTCGGGACGGGCTCAGGCTATCAGGCCGCCGTTTGCGCTGAGATTGCCGCAGAGGTCTATACCATTGAAATAGTCGAGCCCCTGGCCAAATCAGCAAAGCAGCGGCTGAAGGAACTCGGTTATCACAACGTCTTTACCAGGGCCGGTGACGGCTATTACGGCTGGGAGGAGCACGCACCATTCGATGCGATTATAGTAACCGCCGCCGCCGGGTTTGTTCCGCCGCCTTTAATAAAGCATCTCAAACAAGGCGGACGTATGATAGTTCCCGTGGGAAGCCCGTTTGGCAACCAGACGCTTATGCTGATTTCCAAAGATACGGACGGGAAAATCCACAGCAAAAGGCTGCTGCCGGTGGTGTTCGTTCCAATGACCGGGCAGGCCCTGTCACCGTCCGGTACAGGGCAGGTACTGAAAGGTCAATCAACAAACGACAAATGACTTGGTTTGCTCTGTTTATTTTATCGGGGGCGATTCTCGGCCTGGAGCTTGTGCTGGTACGTGCTTTGGCAATAGGACACTGGCACCACTTCTCGTACCTGGTGATAAGCACGGCACTATTGGGTTTCGGAGCTGCCGGAACATTTGTCACCATCTTTTCCAAATTACTTACAAAAAATGTGTACAAAACCACCTGGCTGTGTACTGCTGCTATGGCTGTGACGATTCCCATCGTATTTCAGGTAAGCCAGGTCGTACCACTCGATGAGCTGCAGCTTATCTGGGACGGCCGTCAGGTATTTTATCTGCTGGCGTATTATCTTCTTTTTTTCATTCCTTTTTTCTTCGGCGCCGGCGCAATTGCAGTGGTCTTCACTTCATTCGGTCGGCAGGCTCACAAACTTTACTTTTACAATATGGCAGGGTCCGGCCTTGGGGCGGCAGCGGCAGCGGTACTTATGTACGGCAATTCACCGACGGCTCTGCTGCTGATAATAAGTGCTGTCGGCTTTGTCGCCTCGTCGCTATTTGCTTACAGGTTCTCGCGTTTGGCATCTGTCCTGACGGTGGTGCTCGGCACAATCTGGGTCGTGGTATTCAGTTCGGCGGGTCCCTGGCCCTTAAAATTACAGATAAGTGAGAACAAGTCACTTGTTTACTACCAGAATCTGCCCGGCGCTCGAACACTTGCAACCCGCTACAGTCCGTTGGCCCGCCTTGATTGTATTGATGCGCCGGCAATTCGCAGCTTTGCAGGTCTAAGCATCGCCTATACAGGGCCTCTGCCCGGGCAAATGGTAATTATAAGTGACGCGGACGCGGTCTCGGCAGTCAACAGATTTAAGAGTATCTCTGAATTAGATTGCTTCGGCCATATGACTTCGGCCCTTGCATATTACCTGTTGACCGGGCCGCAGGTGTGCATAATCGGCAGCGGCGGCGGCTCGGACATCGCGCAGGCACTGGCCTTTGATGCCGAGAACATCACGGCGGTTGAAATGAATCGCCAGGTAACAGAACTGCTCAATAACAAACTGAGTGAGCTTTCGAGCGGCATATATCAGCGAAACGATGTTAATACCGTCATCGCTGAGGGGCGAAGTTTTCTGGAGACAACGCAGCGAAGATTTGACCTGATAAATATCTGTCTGCTGGATTCTTTTTCGGCATCTGCGGCGGGATTGTATGCACTGAACGAGAGTCACCTATACACCATCGAGTCGATTGACCGATGTCTCGAAAAACTCAACGAAGGAGGTATACTAAGTATCACAAGGCCAATTAAGATACCGCCGCGGGACAGTCTCAAGATGCTGGCAACCGTTACCGAGGCACTTCTTCGGCGCAAGGCAGCTAATCCTGCCGAGCATATAATAATGATAAGAGGTTATTCGACCGCGACAATACTTGTTTGCCCTCAGCCGTTTGCGGATGCTCAAATCGGAGCCGTACACGCGTTTGCCTGCGAAAATTCATTTGACCTTGTGCATGTTCCCGGCATCGAGCCTAACCAGGCAAACAAGTTTGACGTGCTCGATGAACCTTATTACTACAACGCCGCACAGGCAATCCTCTCAGGCAACGGAGAAGCATTCTATGACGGATACGACTACTACATAAGGCCTGCCACGGACGACCGGCCTTACTTTTTTGACTTTTTCAAATTTCGTTCTCTGCCCGGAATGATTAAGACTCTCGGCAGGAGATGGCTTGTTTTCAGTGAATGGGGCTACATTGTGCTCTTTGCCAACCTCGTCCAGGCAGTAATTACCAGCGCGATATTCATATTATTGCCGGTCTTGATTTGCAGAGGGCTCAAAGGTATCAGCGCAAATAAGCTCGTCATACTGAGTTATTTCCTGCTGTTAGGTTTTTCCTATATGTTTATTGAAATGGCATTTATTCAGAAAATGACTTTGCTCATCGGCAGACCTGTTCTCGGTGTCGCGGTAACACTCCTGAGCTTTCTGCTGTTCAGCGGCTGCGGCTCTCTCGCAGCCGAATACTGTTACAGTTTATTCTCAAGACAATCGCTCCTCATCAAAACGGCTGTTGCGGCGATTGCATTAGCGACTTTGGCGAATATATTTTTGTTCAGAATCGCTTTTGATTTTCTCGTTGGGCTGTCCCAGCCTTTAAGGATTTTGCTGGGTATAACAGTTATTGCTCCGGCGGCATTTTTCATGGGAATTCCGTTTCCTGCGGCTCTGCGCTGCGTTCATCTCAGGGCCCAGGTGCTTACCGCATGGGGCTGGGCGGCAAACGGCTTCGCTTCAGTCGTAGGCGCTGTCTTAGGAACGCTTTTAGCTGTTTCAACGGGCTTTACGGCGGTTGCGATTCTTGCGGTCGGCTTATATATCATTGCAGGGTTAATATCGCCTAAGGTGGTCGGTTAGCAGGTAAGATGCAGCGCCGCGACAACGTTTCGGCCTGCCGCCGAAAGCTCATTAAAACGCTCCGCCGCCTGGGCAGTCTTCAGCACTTCCAGTTGAACATTTTTTGAACGGAATAAGGTGTGGACTTCATCAGATACCTGCATTACGCCGTAGGTCCCGCATCCGACCACGACAATTTCGGGCTCGACAGATAAAACAGCTTCGAGGTCCTCAATGTTAAGCTTATGACCTTCTTTGCGCCACCAGTCGGTCTTGATATGGTCGCGAAAGATTAAACAGTCGCTGGAGCAAGTCTCGCCATTAACCACTATATGGCCGAATTTGTATGAGTCAATATGCATGTAAGGCCTCGAACAGGCGACCGGAACGCATCTATAATATTCAACGCGCGCAAAGGTGCAAGTTTTTTGGGGCAAGAGGACTGCTTGTATATCCGTGTATTACAGCGTGCGACAGAGGATGACTACATGGGTCAGTTCTGCTGAGTTTCTGCAGAAACATGGGCGAGAGACTCCTGCGTATCGGCACTTTCGTCTGTGTTAATCCCCTGAATATATTTACCGACAATTTCATAAAGCCTTTCCCTGTTGATAGGCTTTGCGATGTAATCATTACAGCCGGCGTCGATACATTTTTCCCGGTCGCCTTCCATTGCATGGGCTGTCACAGCAATAATCGGACTGGTTACACCTTTTTCTCTCAGTATTTTCGTCGCCTGGAAACCGTCGACAGAAGGCATCTGCATATCCATGAGTATCAAATCAAACGGCTGGGCCAGCGCTTTATCAACCGCCTCACGGCCGTCGGGGACGCATGTAACCTCGAACCCCAGTTTTTTGAGTAAGAGACTGGCCAGCACCTCGCTTGTCTTGTTATCATCGGCAATCAGGACCTTGCCGCAAATCTGTTCGACACCGTTAGGCTCCTGTGATTGAGCCGCTTCTATTGGTTCGGTTACCGCCTCGGCCCGGGCATTCGTGGATGATAATTTAACCGGAATTGTAATGGAGAAGACCGAGCCTTTGCCAATCTCGCTCTTTAAATAAATCTCTCCGCCCAGCAGCCGCGTAAGCTCTTTTGTAATCGCCAATCCCAGCCCCGTACCGCCATACTCTCTGGTTGTGCTGCCGTCCACCTGGGAAAAGGCATCGAAAATACCTTCCTGCTTGTCCTTTGGAATTCCAATGCCGGTATCTTCCACCTCAAAATGAATGAATGGGCGACTGTCCCGGCCCCTTACGGGAGACAGGCGCAGCAGCACATGGCCCTGAGAAGTGAACTTCATCGCATTGCTGAGAAGATTAAACAGGCACTGCCTCAGACGCACAGGGTCGGAATGCATGGTTTCAGGCAGTCCATCGCCATAAATAACCTCGAATTTTATACCCTTCTTGTCCGCCTGTGGTCTCATCAGGCAGGTTATGTCCCTCAGAAGCGATTCCAGGCCGAACTCGATGACTTCAGCCTCCAGCTTACCGGCCTCTATTTTAGAGAAATCGAGAATATCATTAATAAGAGTGAGCAGGTTATCAGATGCGGATTTTATTATTCCAACGTATTCTTTTTGTTGTTCCGTAAGATCTTCGTCCATCAGAATCTCGGTAAAGCCGATGATTCCATTCATCGGGGTTCTGATTTCGTGGCTCATATTGGCAAGAAATTCGCTCTTTGCCTGGTTGGACAGCATGGCTTCTTTCGTCATCAGGTTGGCCCGCTCGATAGAAACCTGTAGTTGTTTGTTGACAAGCTCGGTTTCCGCCTGAAGAGCTTCAGCCTGCTGTTTTGCCTGGCGTAGTTTCAGCTCTGTCTTTTTACGCTCAATTGTATAACGTATCGACCTGACAATAAGGTCTTTCAGCAGTTTGCCTTTGGCGACGTAATCATCGGCCCCGGCTTTGATAGCATCAATGGCTCTCTCTTCGTCTTCCAGGCCGGTCAGGACCACTACGGGTACTTCAGCATTAAGCTTTCGGAACTTCTTGACCGTCTCAATACCGACACTGTCGGGCAATCCGAGGTCCAGTAGAACAACATCGAAGTCTTCCTGCGCCATCAGCTCGCCGGCCTTAGCAAGCTGCTCAGCGGCTTCTATTTTGAACCTGACCTGTCCACCGGTATCGGACAAGGCAAGCTTCACGAGCCTTCTGTCCAAAGCATCGTCATCAATTAACAATACAGAGATTACGGTCATTCTTCATATCCTTGTCGTGCTCAATATGCTTGCAGATAACAAACCAGTAGTTGGTTAAATCTGTAACTACCTGCTGAAAATCCTCCAATGTTACAGGCTTCTTTACATATCCTGCGGCCTGTAGTTTGAAACTGTCGATAATGTCTCTTTCTGAATCCGATGTTGTCAGAATTACCACAGGTATAATATCGAGCTCCGGGTCGGTCTTAACGACTTTTAGCAGCTCTTTTCCTTCCAGGCCGGGCATGTTCAAATCGAGCAGTATAAGGTCGGGCATGGGGCAATCTTTATGGCCGGCCTTGCTGCGCTCCAGATACTTTATAGCCCCTTCTGTAGTGTCGGAAATCCTGAACTCGTTGGCTATATGCTCACTTCGGAACGACTGCTTAATCAGCTTCTGGTCACCGACATCATCTTCGACTAAAAGTATTACAACCGGTTCAAACTCATTCATCGCACATTCCTTCATTTTGAGCCTTGTTAAATGAATACCTCATCTGAGAAGCGTTCATTGCAAAAGAAGGCTTTGCCGCTATTGCTCATTTCTTTACCAGCATGGATGTAGCGAACCAGTACTGTGTGAGTTTTTGAATAATCCGTCGAAGCTTATCGAGGTTGTCAGATTTCTGGACATATCCAGCGGCATGTAGCTTATAGCTTTCCTCGATATCCTGTTTCTCATCGGACGTCGATACCACAACCACGGGGATAGTAGAAAGCTCATCATCAGCCTTGATGTTCTGCAAAAACTTTTTTCCACCCATTCCCGGCATGTTAAGGTCGAGCAGAATGATGTCCGGCCGAGGTGTGGATTCGTCGCCCTTTTTGCATTGCCGGAGGTATTCAATCGCTTCTTCGCCGGTCCCGACAATCTGAAGATTGCTCTGGTGCTGCTGAAACCGCAAGGCGTATTTCACCAGTTTCTGGTCTCCAGGGTCGTCCTCAACCAGCAAAACAACCGCAGGTTTTGTATCTTCCATAATATATGTCTCCTATAGTGTTGCTTGTGAATCAGACTGTGAAGCCGCATTGACTGTCACTTCCTGAGCTGCCGGCATCGTGAACCAGAAGGTAGAACCCTGTCTATAAACCGAGCTGACTCCGATATCGCCGCCATGTCGCTCGACGATTTTCTTGCAAACGGCCAGGCCGATTCCCGTACCTTCATATTCCTGCCGAGTATGTAATCTTCGGAACATTGTGAAAACGTTATTGTACTGTTCCTCTTCTATACCTATGCCATTATCCTGAACTTCCACCCGCACCATGCCGTCATCCTGAACACTCGAACAAATGGTGATTTTCGGTATAACGCCTGTCTTTTGATATTTTAACGCGTTTGCAATCAGATTCTGCAAAAGCTGTCTGACCTGTGTCGCGTCGCAGTTGACGTGGTGAAGAGGCTCTGGCAGCTCCACGGCCGCATTGGTCTCTTCAATCTTGACCGCCAGCTCGAAGCTCGTAAGTTCCTTGACAACTTCATTCAGGTCAATAGTTTCAAAGTCCACTCCCTTTGTGGTTATCCTGGAGTAGGTCAAAAGAGCCTCTACCATCTGCTGCATACGATTGGCTCCATCTATCATGAAATCCAGATTCTCACGGTCGTCGCTTTCGAGCTTATCCGACAGACTCGCCGCAAGTAACTGGCCGAACGCCGATATCTTTCGTAAAGGCTCTCTCAAGTCATGCGAAGCCACGTAGGTGAATTCCTGAAGCTGCCGGTTTGATCGGTTAAGTTTCTCAATCATAGCTTCAAGGTCGGCTGTACGCTCGGCAACCTTTGCCTCGAGCTCCTTATTGGCTTCGACCAGTGCATGGTCGCGATGTTGAATCTCGTCAAGCATTTCATTGAAGGCATCTATCAGCAGACCTATTTCATCATTACTGACCTTTACGCCGCGAACCGCATAGTCTTTGCCTTCTGAAATAGCCTTGGCCAGTTCAGTCAGTTTAATAATAGGCTGAGAGACAACCGACTGAAGTCTTGATGAAATAAAGTATGCCGCTAACAGGCTCACGCCGATGATGATTAGAATTATCTTGATACTGCTGAAAAGCATCCTTCGAAGGGGCTCAAGGTCGCTGCGAATGCAAACTGTGCCTATTACATCGCCGTCGAGAATAATGCATTTAAAGACCGTCAGATAGTCACCCTCAAACCTATAACCGTCTCCCTGGACACTGTTCGGCTGGACACCCCTGTCGGAACCGTAACGGTAGTACGCTGATATCAGCTTGCCCTCCTCGTCATAAATTCCTCCAAAAACAATCGAAGGACCGACTTTGAGCGAGCTTAGTGTTTCCTTGGCGTCTTCGGCGTCATCGAAGGCTACCGCCGCCTTACAGGTCTCAGCCAGGGTCTCGGCCTGGGCGGAAAGATTCATGACCATTAGCTGCCGCAGTATATTCCACTCATAACCGGTAAAAGTGCCGCCGGCGATAATCAGCGTAGCCACACAGGTCAGCATGATTATCATGACCAGCTTGTGGTTGATAGTCATATTGTGCGACGTTGCCGCAATCAGCCTGCTAAAAGCCCTTCGTTTCGGTATTGTCATGTCTATTTTTGGTTTCATCTGACTTAACTTTCCGTGTCGTCTGTTATAACACGTTTAGCCAGTTTCAGCAGTTTGGAACGCAGCTTAAGGTCCGCTTCTGACGCCGCCGGGATATTTATCTCAAACCGGAGCTTCTCCTGGTACTCGACAAAGTTGATAATTCCACCTGCTTCCAGAAAACCTTCGTCCTCTCCAGCTGTCAGGACGTGACTGTCTTTTACAAGATTCAGAATTCTGCCGACATGTTTCTTCTGGTCTTTGCAAATAAACAATACATGGCATTGCTTAAGGGTATTAGGGTCATCAATCTGCTCGTAAGATTTAAATATGCGAACCTGCACAGGATTGCTTTCAGAACTCTTTTCCTGAATGTCCTTAAAAGTTTTGCATTCCGGGTAATTGCCGACAACAAAAATGGTCATAATATCGTTTGAGTCGGGAACTTTCTCAACAGGCCAGTCGGTGAACTTCATGAAGTTATACAGGAATGCGGCCTTAACTTCATGTTCAGGGTATGTTTCGGATGCGGCAACAACCAGGCAGGCGCAAAGCACAAAAGCTACTCCCACAGTAAGCTGCGATGTTCTATAAGGCTTTACACTCATACTTAATGTACCCTTTAAGATTCCTCGACTATCGTATTTCGGCAAAGCTCGTATGGATAATAAGTTAGTTGGACACACTAAACTTATCCGGACATGGCCATCTGTCCTATAATGTTCTGCCACGTTGAACATTTCTCAGCACTTTTTACTGAACAGATGAGACCAAATCGCAACATCCGGCTTTATTATCAGAATCAGATGTACGGATATACTGTCAGGCCGTGTTTCGAACTCAGTACAAATCGCTTAAATACCGAGCCTGGTCCCGTCAACCTCTCATGTGAAAAACCGCACAATTGTCAGCCAAATTTTGTGTAACCTCCGATAACAGTAACCGTATCGTCCGCACCATCCCGACAGCAGTGCGGACTTCGGCGACTAATCACAGCAGGAAGGACCCTCTTTTGAGACGCCGACAAGCCGGCGTTATTCCCCCGATATGTTTCTCTGCGGGTATTCCAATCCCTTGAAATTGGAACAGCAAAACAGTAAACAATAATTTCACTTTTTCACCTGCTCTACTGTTCAAATGCTTAAATGCTCTGTTGGCCAAGGGCCAGCCGGAGCAGGAGGGCCCGACTACGCTATAGCTTCGTCGGGTAAAATTCTTTTTCTTAATGTTGCTTTTCCAGACGATGTCTTAAGATATTTTTCGAGACAGCGCGCCGTTTGCTCCGACTTAAGTGCGATATATGCTTCCAGAATCACCGGAAGCCGCCACTTTGTTGAAATTTCCTGACCCGTTGTATGTTCTTCCATTCGCCTCTTCAGGTCATTGGTTGAGCCGACATAATATTCCCAATCAGCCATTTTTAAAATGTATACGTACCACATATTCAAATTCTCACGGCCTGCCGTTCGTAGCGACCTGTCCGGCGTAGCGCTGCGAAGACGGAAGCGAAGAACGGAGCAGGAGGGATTCCGAGACGACCTCGGGCTCTACGCTTCGCTTCGTGTCAAACCCCCGTAGCATCTGCTGCGCATCTGCGGGTGTTCTCATCCCTCCTTAAACGGAGCAGGAGGGATTCGAACCCCCGTTACCCGAAAGGGTAAAACGGTTTTCAAGACCGTCGCCTTCAACCGCTCGGCCACTGCTCCAATTAAATTCGTCGCTCGTCGCCCGGCTCTCGTCACTCGTAAACGGCGAACGACCTTAAGTCCTTACATCAATTCAGCTTATTGTAAGCTTTTACCGGCTTGCTTCAAGTCTAATCCGCACTGGCGGAAATACGCGAACGTGCACCCTATGTGAGTCATCCAGTATCAAGCATCGAGGATCAAAAAAGATTCTTTTTTTCATTTTTTTACTTGACATTGCATAGTATGCATTACATAATATGGCTAAATAACGAGTACAAGTCGCTGTCTCGCGGTTCGACGGTACTCAATTAACGAATTAACCATTTAACCAATTAACAATCAGTCAAGACAGGAGATGATTATGAGATTTGAAAGTCAGTTACTAAAGGGTATCGGCCCTGCGGTGGTTCTGGAGGTCCTTTCTCGCGGCGAAATGTACGGCTACCAGTTAAGCGAGGCAATAGAGAATCGCAGTGAAAACGTACTTACACTCGGCAAGGGTACACTATACCCACTGCTGTACAACCTCGAAGCCAAAAAGCTGATAAAAGGCAAATGGCAGGAAAGTGAAAACGGCAGAAAACGCAGGTACTATTCGGTTACCGGCAAGGGCAAGGTTGAACTGGCCAGGCAGAAACAGCAACTGTCCGACTTGCGGAGAGGTCTCGATTTGGTTTTCGGCCCGGCATTAAGCCCCGCTTAAAATTCCTTCAGAAAGGCAACAACATGAATGCCCGTGACGAGAAAAATACTTTTAACGACCTGCCGCAATCTGCACAGGAATTCATAAAGCTGGTAATTAAGAAGATGGGTTACCGCAGAAAGGTACGTCTTGAGGTCCGACAGGAGCTTGCCGCTCATTTCGAAGATGAGCTCCGCAACTGCACTGATGAACAGCAAAGATTGCAGAAATCGCAACAGATTATTGAGCAATTCGGCGATGTGAAGTTACTTGGTGTCCTTCTTCGTCGGGCCAAGAAACGCTGCCGGCCGCTCT
>CAZFHM010000054.1:0-12405 GCA_964518825.1 uncultured Pirellulales bacterium | reverse complement strand
TTTTTCCTAATCGCAGCTTCAAGGATTTTATAATCACCGAAGGGCACGATTGTACATTCGATGCCGAACTGCTTGAGATACGTCTTACAGAATTCCAGCGTCTTTTTGTAGCTGTCGTCGGTTATTACAATATGGTCACCCGACTGCACAAGCGTAAGAATGGTGGTGGTGATGGCACTCATGCCGGAGGAAAAAACAACGCAATCCTCTGCGCCTTCCAAATCGGCGAGACGCCGTTCGGCTATCTGGGCGGTGGGGTTGCCGTAGCGGCCGTACTCGAAATGTTCCTTGCCCTTTCGGGTAAAGTCCTCGATGTGCTTGCTGTCACGGAAGGTGAAGGTCGAGGTCTGTATAATCGGGGTTGTTATGGAATCGGCGTACCTGCGGCGAGGCTCGCCGGCGTGTACGGCCCTTGTTGATAGAGATTGCTTCGAGCGTTCGGCTCCTGGTCGTTTGGCCATTGTCCTGTTCCTAAGTATATTGTCTTATTGCGACGTCACAGGCTATAGTAACATCAACAAAGGACGACTGCAAGCCGGTTAGTTTTTATGCAAGGGCATCCGCTAAATCCCTTTCGACATTGCCTACCGGAGCGAGTTTGAATTTTTCGACCAGAACGTTCAGCGCAGCAGGAGTCACAAAGGCAGGCAGTGACGGGCCGAGCTTGATATTCGTTATTCCAAGATACAGCAGCGTCAGCAGTATCGCTACCGCTTTCTGTTCGTACCACGACAGAATCAGCGACAGCGGCAGGTCGTTCACTCCGCAGCCGAAGGCATTAGCAAGTGCAACAGCTATCTGAATAGCAGAATACGCGTCGTTGCACTGGCCACAATCCAGCAGGCGCGGCAGGCCTTCGATTTCGCCGAACTGGAGTTTATTGAAACGGTACTTTCCGCAGGCGAGTGTCAGAATCACACAATCGCCGGGCACCTTCTGTGCAAACTCGGTGTAGTAGTTTCTGCCCGGCTTTGCCCCGTCACAACCGCCTATGAGAAAGAAGTGTTTTATCTTACCGGCCTTGACCAGCTCTACGACTTTGTCTGCAACACCAAGGACGGCGTTATGCCCGAAGCCGACCGTGATATATTTTTCAGGTCCGTCTTCCATGAAGCCCGGCGCAGCCAATGCCGCTTTGATGACCGGACTGAAGTCACCATCAGAAATATGCATTACACCTTCCCAACCGACGAGACCGTTTGTAAAGATTCTGTTCTTATAGCTGTCTTTGGGTTTTTGGATGCAGTTGGTGGTCATCAGTATCGCACCGGGAAAGACGTCGAATTCTTTCCTCTGGTCCTGCCAGGCCCCTCCGTAATTTCCAACGAGGTGCTTGTACTTTTTCAGCTCAGGATAGGCGTGGCACGGCAGCATTTCGCCGTGTGTGTAAACGTTTATGCCTTTGCCTTCGGTTTGCTTAAGCAATTCCGCTAAATCTTTCAGGTCGTGGCCTGATACGACAATGCACCTGCCCTTTACCGGCGTGATTCTGACTTTGGTCGGCTCGGGATGGCCGTAGGTTTCTGTGTTTGCTGCGTCGAGCAGCTCCATCGCTTTGAGGTTTATCTCGCCGGTCTTAAGCGCCTTGGCTAACAGGTCACCAATATCTGTCGGTCTTTCTGTCAGGTAATTGAGCATCTCATGCACAGAAGCATAAACGCCGTCGTCCTCTTTTCCGAGAATTTGCGCATGGTCGATGTAAGCTGCAGCGCCTTTGAGGCCGTAGGTAATCAACTCCTGCAGGCCGGTGACATCCTCGCCCAGCTCGTCTATCCTTAACTGAATCGAGATTGCCTCGCCTTTTCCTATGAGAGCGTCAATATCGTCCGCCTCGTCCGGCCAATTGAACGGCTCTTGCAGTTGCTGCGGTTCCTGCCCGGCCTTTTTCGCGGCCTGTTCGTACAAAGCGACGGCCTTTTGTTTAATCCCGATTGCCTCTTTTATGAACTGCTGGAACCGGCCCGGGTCAAAATTGACGTTTGTCAGCGTGCTGAACAGGGACTTTATTACGAAGATATCGATTCGCCTGTCTGCGGCGCCGAGCTGCCTTGCCCTGTGAGCATACCGGGCGATATCTTTGAGGGCATAAATAAGCAAATCCTGCATCGCGGCGACTTCAGGGCTTTTGCCGCAGACCCCGAAGGCTGTGCAGCCTTTCTGCTGGGCCGTTTGTTCGCACTGATAACACATCATGTTCATTTTTTTGCCTCCCTACACAATGGTCTTATTTGTCAAATATAGACAATTATTAATCTCCGGAACGAATCATAATCAGCAGCATCTTAAAACGCTCGTGGGCATAAACAGCGTGAGGGACATCGGCAGGCATTATGATTATCTGTCCTGCACAGACCGATTGGGCTTTGCCGCCGATGGTCAGCTTCGCTGAACCGTCCAGGACCACCACGACCGCATCGTAAGGCGCTGTGTGCTCACTGAGTCCCTGGCCTTTATCGAAGGCAAACAGAGTAATCGTACCTGTCGGTTTATCCAGAACGGTCTTGCTGACGACGGCATCGGTCGAATAATCGACCAGACTATTAAATTCCTGAGCTTTTCCAAGACAAGCATCCAACAGTTTAGGTTTTCCTGCAAGGTCGTTCATTTTTTAGGCCTCTTTCGTGTTCTTTTACCATTACCCTTGAGCATATCTGCCAATGTAACTTTTCCGAAGTATTCATCTATGTATCCCTGCAGGTCAGCGAGTTTTTCATAGACCGGACAATCGCCCTTTCTTGGGCATTTATACCCGCCGAGCAAACAGCGGTTCAGTTTAATCGGCCCCTGCACCGACTTTATGACCTGGCCGATAGTTATTTTGTCGGGTCCTCGCCGCAGCTCAAACCCGCCTTTGGGCCCCATCACGCTTTTTACAAGACGATTCCTTGCGAGCTTCTGCAGGAGTTTGCAGGTCAGTTCATACGAAATACCTTCAGCGGCCGCTATGTCCCTGCTGGAGGCCGGTCTATCCCGCCAGCGCCTTGCAAGATGCACCATAGCCCGCAGTGCGTAGTCGGTATTTCGCCTTAAAACATCCATTCGGACTCCTTAAAAGCCGTCGGCTTATATAGGACTAATATAGTCCTACTAAATATAAACGTCAACTGAAAAAGTTTTGTTCAGGAAAAAAATTTTTATGCCGCGGGATTCCACGAAAAACCGGCCTATTTTCCGGCGTCAATTCGGCCGTCGGGCAAAATCGACACCGTTTGACTAAGCTGCTTTTGCGACTGGAATCTGTATTCGCCCTGCTCTTTGACTGTTACAGTGTTGCCTTCGGCGAGGATTTGAATCTCCTGCTGCGGGTCCCTGCTGTGCAGTACATTGGCCATTAAGAAGGCTTTTTCGAGTCCATCGCCGGAGTGGTAATTGGCGACCTCGTCCGGCTGGGCCAGCCGTTTGCCATCGTATATGGATGAGCCGGGCATATTGTTCAGCCATCGGTACACATCATCATCACTCATCGATGCGGTCTTTTCAACAGAAACAGGATTGCGCTCGATGGCGGCCTTGACGAAAGGCGCCCAGTTACAGTTTTGCATATCGCGGAATGTGTAAAAAGCCAAATCCGCGGTCGGGCTTTTGTCCCGCATTGCCTGGAGGTATTCCACTATTTCTTCGCGCTGCATATCTGTATTGAGCTTAATCGGCTCGCAGGACTTATAATTCTTTTGCGAAGCGGGCAGTTTGGCCTCGGCGTGAAGGAAATCGGAAAGGTCTTTTAGAAACTCATCGACCGGGGGCACAAACGGACCGAGATATTTTTTTATTGCGGGCCAATCGTTTTTGTTTTTCACGTCGAGGTTCTCGTATTGGCAAAACGCGATAAACTGCTGGCAGCACATTCTATCGGGCAGCTTGCCGGTCAACACGTCCTGGTCGGTAATTTCTTCGATAAGTTTTTCAAATGTATCGTCCGCCACGCGCATACTTGTACCGTGCTCATAGTGAAAGAGCACTTCAGCTTTTGCATATTTTTCGCCGCCCCGGCAGCCATCGCAGCAGAACTGAAAATACTTCTGGTACTTCATATTCCAGCGCAGGAAATTGGCCAGGGTAAGCAACGAGAGCTTCTCGGTAAGATAATCTGCAAGCAGGCGAGTAAATTTTTTATATGCCTCCTGGTTTATCGTGGCGTCGTTATACAGGCAATGGATATAACCGGTCGGGTGGGCAACGATGGTCACATTTTCATTGCGAATCGCCCGCTGGGCCTTGTCGGTTATGGCGGTGCCGTTGAACCACATTGTCTTGGTGACGAGCCTGCGGTTATTCGTCAGGACGCCGTCCTTTATATCGATGAAATTCTGCGAATGCAGCGGGGTGAGAATCATATAGATATCTTCCAGGGGAATACCGCAGACTACGAACGCCGCCGCTGCGTATAAGGTGGACAGTGACACACATTCGCCTGCGCCTGTTTCGTATCCGGTTTTGAGACGAAAGGCGTCCATGGCCTCAACGGTCTCGGTCTTCCAGTACGGGATGATATTGGTGTTATATTTATCCAGGCCGAAATGTTTGCGGATGTCCACGTCGAAATAATATTTGTCACCTTCGTAGCCGAATAAGGCGTTGCTTGCGGTGATGTCGTCGGGCGGGATGAATTTTTCGAACCGCTTGAGCTCTTTTTCCCTTGTCGTCAGGCCCCAGGTTTCGAGGTCGAGGTTGAACTCGTATTCGTCCATAATGAACTGCTTGAGGCGCATCAGCCTGCGATAGCTGTCTTTGCCCTGTAGTTTTTCGAAGGTGTCTTGCTTCCGCCATTGCCAGATTTTCGGGCTCATGATGTTGGCCAGCACCAGGCTGTACATCAGCTCGGGAAATACGAACACTTCCATATCCGAAAGCGTTATGGCCGAGCTGTATTTTTCCAGTTGTTCAGGGGTCATTTTTCGTTCCAGTTCTCCAGGCTGTCTGGCATGGTTTCTATAAAGGCCCTTATCTGGTCCCGGGTCCTGCGGAAGGCGTCCAGTACCTGCTGCCGAGTTCCAATTAAGAACGACGGGTCACCAAATGACTTGTGAACCATTTTACATTTACCCGGAAAAACAGGGCAATGCTCTTTCGCGTTATCGCACACGGTGACGACATAATGGAAATCGAGGCCCATCAAATCGTCGACGTGTTTGGATATATGTTTGGATATATCCACACCTGCCTCAGCCATCACCTCGATTGCAGTTTGATTAACCCTTACAGGGGTGATTCCTGCTGAGAAGGCTTCAATCGTATCGCCTTTCAAATGCCGTGCCCAGCCTTCTGCCATCTGGCTTCTGCAGGAATTGCCGGTGCATAAGAACAATACATTAAGTTTCCTTTTCATACTGCTGCTCGCAGAAATTAAAAAGACCCACGGTTCCTGCAGAACTCCAGGAGCTCACAATCTTCGCACTTCGGCCTGTATCGGCCGTTGCAGTCCTCTACGATTCCTATTCGGGAAAGTGCGAAATCATATTTGACCGGGTCGGCGGGGACGAGCTGTGCGAATTTTCGGGTTATCTCAACAGCAGTTGCCAGCGACACCGTTTTTCGGTCGTAGAAACCCAGGAACCTGCACAGCCGGGCCATATGAGTATCCACCGGCACGATAAGCTTTGCCTTATCCACGGATTTCCATAGACCTGCATCGACGTCATCATCACGGACCATCCACCGCAGGAATAGGTTCAGCCTTTTGCATGGACTGCCGTTTGCAGGGTCACTCAGCAAATATCTAAGTCCCTTTGACGCGACCGCGCCGGTTTTGTTTTCATAATTAGTCAGCAGTGTTTTTGTAAAACGAGTCAATGCATTAAGAATGTTCGGGTCGTGCGGTTCGAGGCCTGCCGCAAAACAGGCTTCGATGCTGCCGTGCTGCTGCAAGATGTCACGCAAAAGTTCTAACAGCTCACAAATATCCTGATGTGTATTAAACCTGTGCCTGAAACCTGCTAATTTTTTTGCGGCGGAATCATCGAAATTTACGACAAATTCAAAAGGACTGCCGCCCATTCGATTCAGGAGGTTATCAACGCTTCGTTCTATCTGCTGCACTCTGCCGTAGGCAAGTGCGGCAGCTAAAAAGCCCGCGACCTCCATATCGCCGGGCTCGGTGTATCGGTAAACAAACTGGAGGGGGTCGGGCGTGATACGCTCGAAGCGATTGTACTTGCGGTAGAGCCCTTCCAGTATTTCGTGCAGCCGGCAGGTTGTTTCATAATTCAAGCTGGGCATCTTTTCTGTAAACCATTCCCTGAAAGACAGCGATTTTATCCTGTGCTTCGTTGGTCACTTCAATATTATACGACGCGATTTTTCGGCCGCAGGAAATTTCCGTCGCCCGGGCGTATAGCGTTTCTTCTTTGGCAGCTTTGAGATACTGGATGTTGGCGTTAATTGCCACCGCTACGGTGCCGTGCGAGTTCGAGGCGGCGGCGAACACGAAATCGGCCAGGGTAAAAATTATACCACCGTGCGCGACGCCTACGCTATTGAGATGGTCCTTTTTCAGTTCCAGCTTTGCGGTGGCGGTTCCTTCGCCTACTTCCAGCAATTCGATACCACAACTTGCTGCAAAAGCATCCTTCTGTCGGAAAAAGTCCTTAATCCTGTCCATTTTCGGCCTCCATTTAACGGGACTAAACAAGGGAATATACCAGCAGTTGCAGTACAAGTCCACCGGCATATTAATTATAGGCAGCTCAATAAATGGTTCGTTTTTGAAAATCGGGTGAAAAACTTAATTTGCAGTAAGGCAATCCCCGGTAGTGCCGGATTAATTGTAAAAAAACACCACGGAACTAACCGCATTGCCTTTTGTAATCAGCTACGACGTATTATTCGACCGGTCGAGTGAGCTGGTCGGTATTCATATTAGCTGTGAACCGTACATCACCGGCCTTTACTGCCTTTACGACAACATTCCACATTGCTTTAGCCGTAAGTGCAAGTTTTGCCTGCGGAGCAAAAACCATCTGATTAGCCTGTGCCTGCCCATTGCGTTTCATTTTTCTATATTGTCTTTTGCCACCAGTACATTTTCCTTTATATTTTTAGCTTTTGGAAAAGTAAACGCAGGTTTTTGCTTAAGTATCGCGTAGCCAAAGTTAAGCATTGTATCATTGCCAAGCTTATCCACCTCCAGCGGCTTTATAAAGAAATTGGCTATTAATGCCTTGATGGTTCCCCAGAAACTCTCATCCTCCGTCTTCTTATGGATAGATGATATTTCTATTCCCATCTTCGGGGTCTCATCAGTTTTCTTGAATGTAAGCGTGTCCACTCTTGCAATTACCTCATCATATCTATTTTCGTACTTATATTGTCCATCCTGGGGCTTAACACTGTAAAGCCCAATTGTTACAGGGCTCTTTTGGCCCTTTGCCTTGAAACAGATATCCACCTCGGTAACGGTCTTTGTAGAACCGGTAATCGTTCCTTTAACCTCAATAAGACCAACCCCTCCTCCTTCAAACTTAATATAATCGAGCATATTTTTCAGCGGCTCTCCTTCTTTCAAATCACCGATATTTCTCGCTATCATCCCTGCAGAGTCAAATGTGTTCCTGTGAAAACCATTTCCCGTCATCTGAAATTCACAGGCCGCATAAAAGGATTTTGAAGTGACCTTTTTTTTATACGAGATAATACCTACCTGCTGCTCATTATTAACACTGGTTTCCCTGTCAACAAGTGTTGGAGATATCAGCGGGATAAAATATGCAAAAGAGAAAATGGGGTTTTTTTCGAACGTTTCTTTACTATAACTCAACACAATAGTAGGACCGTTAGAATCATTGGCGTCACCATTGCTGTCCGCCACAGATTCATTGCCGCTCACACGACTGTTGGGGTCGGAACTTAACCCGACACAAGACGTCAAAAGAAAAATGCAAATAAAGGTTACGGCAAATAAAGCGATTAGACGGTCGTTTCTTAAAAGTACACGTGGATTTATCATACACAACTCCATAGGTTAGTTCATGATACTCAAAGAGTATGTCAGAACAAATGGCTGCTGTTATATCTGAAGCATAGCCGGCAACTTACTCTAAAAGTGACATTCTTTGTATCTGGTCTTTGCGAATTTCGTATTCTCTCTGGTCAATAGTGCCGTCCTTCAGGTCCTGTTCTATCTTCTTCATTTCCCTGTTGGAGACATATTCATAACCGCCTCCGGCAGCAACCGCTCCGCCGGCCGCACCAATAGCAGCCGTTCCCGTTTTGCTCTCACATCCGCCTGCAAAAAGCAGAGAAAGCACAAACATCGAAACCACAAAAATATTTAACCTTGACATACTTTTCTCCTTATCTATAGAAAACCATACTTTACCCTGTCACATATTAGATATTTGATGTAGACGGCAGAGAAAACGCAAAAATTGTAACCATTAAAATATTTACCCCTGAGCCAAAATAACGACGAGCCATCCCAAAACCCCTAAAAAAGGCCATTTATGGCACTGAGAATGCCAAAAACGAGGGTTTTGGGATAGGTTCTATTTTACTGCCGTCGGGACTTCGAATTAATCGGCGGCGTCCTGGATATTTTCGCCGGTTTTTTCTATGTCTTTCCCTGCGCCTTCAATAGTATTACAGCCGGTTACACTTATTGCTATTGTCAGAATTATAAACGCAAAACAAATTAGTTTTTTAATCTTATCCATCCCAGTTTCACCTTAGTAAAAAAATATTTCAGTTTTAAGGCTTCATTACGTTACCAGTTTCATCGCCAATTAACACTGCTGAATCTTGAGACATCATTTAGTTTGACCGCGTAATAGACCAGCCAGCCCGATAACGATTGCAACAATTCCGCCGAGCAGCATCCATATCGTCCTGTCGGTAGGTGAGCCGGTGAAAAAACGAGAAACATCAGAACTGAATGACTCTGACGCAGCAATGCCATAGACCACAAGAACGATGCCGCCGGCAAGAATTGCCAGCGAGACTACTTTGAGCATAATAAGCCTCCTGTTAATGTTCATACCTGGCCGAACCAGATAGTCACACGACTTTTCGTCCGCTGATAAGTCTAAGCAAGATAACCACGACGGCGATTACCAGAAGAACGTGAATGAAACCGCCCATGGTGTAGGAACTCACTAACCCCAAGAGCCACAATATGAGCAGAATTACAGCGATAGTGTAAAGCATAACAATTCTACCTTTCATTTTTGGGGCTTAGTGTTCACCGCACACGGCCAGGCCGTACGACGGACCAAACCCACATATTCATTTTCTATACCAACTCGAAACAGTTTTTCAACGCCTAAGCAGCTTAACCTTTCGGCAGCTTTATTTCTGAGAGCGTTTTTGTTTTAATTCTTCGAGATACCTTGCCGCTGCATCCTTGCCGCCTAATCCAAAGGCAAGTGCCAATGCAAGACAAACGCCGCCGAGGATAATATTAAAGGTGGCCGTTACCAAAAGAGGTGCAATGCCAAGCTGTGCCAGTGAAATTGTCACTGCAAAGATTATAATCGCCCATCGGCTTATACCGGCCAGAAGCGCCGGTTTGGGCAAATTGGCGTTGCCGGCAGCTATTTGCACTAATCCAGACACAAAATTTGCCAGGAAAATTGCTACCACAAGTACAAGCAATGCCGCTATGACCTTCGGAACGTAAGCAAATAAACTTGCAAGAACGTCCGAAGCATTCGGCAGACCTAACGCGTTTACTGTCATAACAAGCACCATGATAATAACCAGCCAATAAACAAGGCCGCTTATTACCTCTCGGGCGGTAGTCTTCAAATTCCCTTTCCGCAGAATCTCTGATATACCAGCCTTATCGGCCAGCGTATCGAAGCGTATCGCCTTGAGCAGCCCGTCCACTATCCATCTGATTATTTTGGCCACAATCCAGCCAACAATCAGAATCAACAGTGCACCCAGCAGGACAGGAAGATAGGCCATTATTTTGGTCAGCATCTCACGGACCGGCTCAACAATAAGATTGCCCCATTCTATTTTAGCCAACATCTTGTGTACCTCCATATTAAATTGTTACTATTGGATACCATTCCTAACGGCTTTTATTTTAAGTTCTATCCACCGGATGTAACTGGTTCTATAAAAGGCGACACAGCAAGATAGTTGCTGTGTCGCCACAGTATTAAAAACCAATTAGTAAATATGTGTTGCTTCAGTCTCCTGAACAGGCCGTGTGAGCTGGTCCGTGTCCATCACGGCTGTGAATCGTACGTCTCCAGCCTTTACTGCCTTAACATTGACCTGCCACGTTGCCTTAGCCTTAGCCGCAAGGGTAGGCAGAGGGGCAAATGTCACTGTGTTGTCCTGGAGAGTTCCTCTTGTTGCTCCACTCGACGATACATACTGCTCGTTTTCCTCAAGAGTGCACACGATTTTTATGTTTGTATCAGGTATTGACCCCTGATTGGTCACCACTACCTCATACGTTACCATATTGCCGACTTCAATTGGATCCGAAAGGTCAATCACCTCAATCAGTACGGCTCCAATACCTAAAACCTCGGTCCTGACCGAAGCACTTACACCTTCAGCACATACCGCTGTCGCTCTTACTGTATTGCTTGCTGTGCCCATGACTGTAGGAGTACAAGATACACTTACTGTCCTGGTAGCACCTGCTGCCAGCGTACCTATATCCCATATTACATTCGAACCACTGGTTTTCCCGCCGTCACTTGCCTTAACTGCAGTTACTCCGGCAGGAAGTGTATCTTCCAGAACGGTATCTGTTGCAGCCGCAT
Organism: uncultured Pirellulales bacterium; assembly: GCA_964518825.1. GTDB lineage: Bacteria > Planctomycetota > Phycisphaerae > Sedimentisphaerales > Anaerobacaceae > JBBABK01. The sequence goes on along the minus strand of CAZFHM010000054.1, from coordinate 1,687 downwards.
TACCTTTGTTCGTAATCGTTATTTTGTACTCTGCCGGGCGGCCAAGGTATAGTTTTTCAGGACCAGTCTTGGTAATCGCCAGTACAGGCTGACGGACAACGGTTGTGGTGCTTGCCTCTGCCTTAAGACCACCCGAAGCCATGGCCGTAGCTTTGTTTACATAGCTGCCTGTCTTAGAGGCCTTCAGGTCCATCGTGAAGCTTTTCGACTGGCCTGTCGACAGTGTACCGGCATCGAGCATTACACTTCTCTTGCCGTCACTGGTCATCAGACCATCCGGTAGTATATCGCTTATCTTGACATCCTGGGCAATGCCCGTGCCCGTATTTGTCACGGTAATCTTGACCGGTATGGGGTCACAGAGCAGCACTTCAGAGGGCGCCGTCTTTACCAGACGAAGGGCCGGCTGGACAACTTGAACATTTGCACATGCAGGCACGACATACGTTATAGTCGCACAGGTCTTGATACACTCGGCGGCCGCAGCGGCACCGGTAATCTGGATTTTTTTCGCTTCCCCGGCTTCCAATTCCCCAATCACCCAGACCAACTCGTTTCCGACAACTTTCGCCGAGGGGCTTGAACTGCTGTACTTCAAGTTACCGTCAAGAATCTCAGTAACAATGACATCTGCGACCATCATATTGGTCAGATTGGTCACCACTATTTCATAAGTAAACGGAGCATTCATGCTGACTTCTCGCGGCATCACCTTGTCGATTCTAACAACGCCGCAGTCGCCGCAAGGATAAGTCCTTGTCACAGTATACGGCCCGCATCCGGTCGGAGCAGCTTTTGGTGCAGGCATTGGCCTTGGCGCCGGTCTTGGCGCCGGGGCCGCCGCCACCATCGGTTTGCAATCCTTGTCCCAGAAAAACTTGTGGGCCGCGTAAGGCTCTACCGGGCCTTTGCCCCACATGTTATTCCACGTCTGACAACTGTAGCAACCTGCCAGTGACAGCAAAAGTAACACGGGCACAATTTTATATACATACTTCTTCATAACCTATTCTCCTAAAAAGTTAAATACTTTTATTTCCAATCCCAACCTTATGTAAACCACTCTACGGCCCCAAAGCGAATTGTTTTTCTGTTTTATTCTGCATACGCAGGTTTGCCTCCAGGAATTTCTGCTTTTAGCCGTTACAAATCATATGGACTAATAATAACCACAAAGATAATCTTGTAAATCAGTTTAGAGTCTGTTTTTAGTGTAAGCCAAATTGCCTACCCGTCTGTCGACAAAATCACCCGCACTAATACCAATTCGCGGAACACGGTTGTCGCCAAATACCCACGCTATTACCCTTTTTTTATAGGTTCCGGTAAGTGCCGGCCAAAGCCCAGATTGCATAGTCGAAACAATTCCTGTGGGCCGTCCAGGAGATGATAGTAAACAAACCTGCGTTTCTTGCGGAAGCGGCTGGCAAAGCTGAATAAACTTGCGCCTGGGTTTATCAACCCGTTCTGCGATAGAGTTGATGAATTGTGCCAGGTGTTCTCTGGTCTTGCTGATGATGAAATCTTTTCGTATCATCTTTGCACCTCCTTGTGCGGATAAGGTTAATAATACCGGAAACCTAATTTTAACCACATAGGGGGCTTTTTCATAGACCTCTCAAAACGGGTAATCGCGCGAAACTACCAGGTTGACAATCTGTTCAATATCGTTAAAATTAAAGAAAAG
>CAZFHM010000053.1:0-12428 GCA_964518825.1 uncultured Pirellulales bacterium | reverse complement strand
CGATTTGGCCGTAGGTCTTGGCGAACTTGGGTTTGGGTCCGTCGGTCAGGCCGAGTATGTCGGGAGCTACGAGGATTTGTCCGTCGCAGCCCGGGCCGGAGCCGCAGCCGATAACAGGCACTTCGGTATTTTTGGTTATAATTTCGGCGACCTCGGCGGCGACGCCTTCAAGCAGCAGGCAGACGGCACCGGCATCGACCACCTGTTTGGCCAATTCAATTAGTTCCGCGGCCATTTCAGCGGTTGTGCCTTCGGCTTTGAGTTTACCTATTTTGCCTATGTTCTGTGGTCGCATACCAATATGCGCCATCACTGCCATGCCTGCGTCACTGACTGCTTTTATTACATTGAGATGAGCACTGGTAACTTCTATTTTTATTATTTGAACTCCGGCTTCGACTGCGAACCGGCCTGCGTTCCTGACGGCCTCGGCGACGGTTACCTGGTAAGATAGGAAAGGCATATCAGCTACGAGACAGAGGTTTGGGGCACCTCGGCGGACGGCTGCGGTTATAGCGACCATATAATCCATGGTGGCAGGCAGGGTCGAGTCGTAGCCGAGGACTAACTGGGCTGCGGAATCGCCGACGAGTATCATCCTGATATCGGTCTGGGCCACGAGCCTGGCGGTGAGGTAGTCGTAGCAGCTAACCGCGGCAATTTTTTGACCTTCAATCTTGGCCTGGATGAGGTCGGCGATTGTAACTTTCGTATTCATAATGATTTTCCGTAAAGATTATAGCCCGAAACTAACAATAAAATAGTTAAAATTTGCAAGAACATTCGGGCCGGTAATAACGTACAAAATACGGTTTTTTCGCCGGTTTTTACGGCTTTTATAGGAAAATACCAAAAAATTGTGATTTTTCAAGAGTTTATAGTTGATAGTTACGGCAGGAACTGCGCTCTAAGTCGAAGAAAGGATTTTAATTAAAGAATTCCGGTGGGCTTAGGCGATTAAATAATTGGAAGAAAAGACACTGGTGGAAGGACAGGAATTATATGTGATTATTTGTATTCTTTAGCTTTTCATCACCCTCCTCCGAAGCCAGATTCTGGTTTATAGAGTCTGGCTTTTTTTATGCGCTGGTTTGCGCAAAGTAAACACTTTGAATTTGAAACGCGGCATTGGCAAGCTGGGTAAGTTTTTAATCTTCTGCTTCCGGACAGCTGAGAATATAGTTAATCACTTCGCTGAGCTTGGCTGTGGCAAGAGCTACGGTGCAATCGGCTGCGCCGTAGTAAATATTTAGTGTGTCTGTTTCCTTGGTCACTGTAACGCCTGTGGGGAAAACCACGTCACCGACGTCGCCGACCCTTTCGTAGAATTCACTTGGTCCGAGCAGCCACTCATCACTTCGTCTCAGCACCCGCCAGGGTTCGTCCAAATCGAGCAGGGTCAGTCCCAGGCGATAAACGGCGCCGGCTGTAGTACCTCTAACCCCGTGATAGAAGACGAGCCAGCCGTGCTCTGTCTCGAGCGGCTGGCAGGCAAGTCCGACTCTGGCGTTGTCCCAGTATCCTGCGCGTGTTCTAATCAACGGCCTGTGGTCGCCCCAGTGTTTAAGGTCGGGCGAGAAGCTAATCCACATGTGAGCTTCGCCGCGTACAATCGGCCTGTGTATCAAAGCGAATCGGCCGCGGAATCTTCTCGGGAAAAGACAGGCGTCTTTATCTTCCGGCGGGAGCATCGCGCCGAGCCGCGCAAAGGTCTTGAAGTTTTTGGTTATAGCCAGTGAAACAGTAGGTCCGCCCTCACCGAAGGAGACGTATGTAATCGCAAATTGTTTTTGCTCCTGCAGCCAGATGATGCGAGGGTCTTCCAGCCCCCAGCGTTCCTCGTGGCTGTTGATGTCTGCCTGCATTGTGGGGTGGTCGTCGATTTTCCATTTCGTAGAACCATCCTCACTTCGGGCCACTGTCAAATGCGAGAACCCTCGCATGTCTTCGCAGCGAACAAGCAGCAGCGTTTCGGAGTTAAGTTTAATCGCGGCCGGGTTCATCACGGAATTCACCGGGTAGGGCCAGAGCTTGGCCGTCAGGATAGGGTTGCCCTCGTACCGGGTGAACAGCTCATACGCTCTTTGATGTCTTTCCAGTTCCGACATTTTCCTCTTGGCAGCTCCTACTCGAAATCCTTACCCGGCATTCTCATACTTAATCGGCAATTCGACTGCACCTCTATAAACCAAAAGAGCGGATTTTACCATCGGCCGGGCCGAAGACAAGGGTTTTCCCCATGCTCCTCTCAGGCTTTGACCAGCTGGGTTTCATAAAGGCTCTGATAAAGCAGGCACGATTGCATAAGCTGCTCATGTTTTCCCTGAGCAATGATTTGGCCGTTGTCCATTACCACAATTATATCGGCGCTTATTACAGTGCTGAATCGATGGGCGATAATGATGGTTGTCCTTTGACTCATTATTTCCTCGATAGCGCTGTGGATTTTCGCCTCGCTGTCGGCATCGACCTGGCTGGTTGCCTCGTCGAAAATCAATATCGCAGGGTCCTTTAGAATGGCTCTTGCGATGACGATTCGCTGCAACTGTCCTCCACTGAGCCCCGTCCCGTGTTCGCCGATTTTCGTTTCATAGCCGTCCGGAAGCCGCATGATGAATTCGTGGGCCTTGGCTTTTTCGGCGGCGGAGATTATTTCCTCCATTGTAGAATTGCTTTTGCCGTATCCGATGTTGGCTGTAATGGTATCATTGAAAGTCACCACGTTTTGTGTCACCAGGCCTATTTGTTGTCGCAGACTCCTGAGCGTGCAGTCGCGAATGTCAATGCCGTCAATTAGCACCGCCCCGGAATCGGCATCGTAGAATCGAGGAATAAGATTGACCAGTGTCGTCTTGCCCGAGCCGTTGGGACCGACTATCGCGATATTGTGGCCGGCCTGGACCGTAAGATTAACGCCGTTCAATACGGGACTTGTTGAGCTCGGATAAGAGAAAACAACATTGCGAAACTCTATTTTACCGGTTACTGCTTTCATCTCGTGTGCATCCGGTCTTTCTATTTCGACAGGCTCTTCGAGCAGACCGTATATTCGTTCGGCTGCGGCGTTAGCCTGCTGCACCCTGTTCCAGATGTCACTGCTTTTTCTTACGCCCTCTGCCACGGCTCCGAGTATCACCACCAGTACGAGAAACTCACTCGCGTCCAGGCCGCCCGCCACAACCCAGTGAATGCCGAACAAAAGCGCGGCACAACCCGCCATCATACCGGTAACTTCCATGATAGGCCCTGTAGCCGCATCGATTTTGCCGATGCGAATCAGATTCTTGAGCAGACTGTTGTTTATTTTGCCAAAGCTTTTTCTCTCATATTCCTGCTGATTATATACCTTGATAACTCTGACTGAGCCGAATGCTTCGCTTAATTTGCCCAACATATGACTCGAGCTCATCAGCGACTTCTTCGTAGCGCGTTTAATCCTTTTTCCAAGTCGCATCACAGCCGCGATAGTAAGCGGCGCGCTCAGCAGGAATATAAACGTCAACTTGAAATTCATCCTCATCGCCACGATAAGCAGACATATAGCCTGAATCGGTTCTCGTACCGCTTTTCCCAGAAGCAATGAAACGCCGGCCGACAACATAGCGGTATCACGGTTAATTCTGCTCACCGAATCACTCGGTTTTCTCGTATCGAAAAAGGACACCGGTAATTCTATGATATGTCCGAACGTCTCGTCGCGTAGTAGATTGGTGGCTATATAAGTCACTTTAGCTGCGAGGTACTTCTGAACGAACGTGGCGGCACATCGAATGAGCGTAAAAACAGCCAGCAGAATAATAATCGCGCTCATAGCCTTAATCTTGGTTTCCTTGTTCTGCTGCAGGGGAATAAAACTAAGCACCTTGTTGGCCGTCCCGAGGTAAAAAGGCTGGCTCCTGGTATCTATGGTTGTGCTGTAAACGTCGAGACGTCCCTGGGCATCGACGCGCTTGTATTGGATTTCGAGCTGTTGATGACCCCGTGCGGTTGCAAGCTCGTTAAGCAATAACAACGTCGGCACTTCTTTGTTCGATTCCGTTACCAGTAAATTGCCGGCGCCGATTATATAATCCTGCGGTTTCAGGCCTGCCTGCTCGGCGGGACCTTCTTTTTCAACCTTTGTAACAAGCAGGTAATAAGCTATATCGGGATTATTAGGGTCCAGAATTTCAACCTGGTCGGGCACATAGAATTTCAGCCCGTAACGATTGCTGCAGATTTTGCGGTCCGCGTAACCGTGAAGCCCTTCCTGGCCCATCATAACTTTTAACATGGGCACAAGAGTCATAAAACTCAGTGACAACAGAACGCTGCTGATAATTACAGAGACCATAATCGCGACAACACGGTGCCACTGAGGCCAGACATACTTGAATAATCGCCATAGATACTTCATGTGGTTGTCTTTGTATCCTTAGGTAAATTCCGGAATCACAACAGCAATGGTTCGAATTTAACCGCAGCACGATAACAGAGATGCATACCACGGTCAAGGACAAAGCCTTTGTTGACTGCAGGCGATGTATATGCTATTGTTTCGCACCTTTGCCGGAGTAATTAGTATGGAAATCGATTGTCTGGTGCTGGGTTTGTATGAGACCAATTGCTACGTCCTGCGAAAAGACGCCGGTGACGGCAAATGTGTGATTATTGATACCGGCCTGGATGCGGACGGCATGGTCGAATATCTCACCGCGAAAAAGCTGGACCCCGCTGCGGTCATTCTCACACACGGCCATGCCGACCACATCGGCGGCGTTGCAGGCGTCAAAGACAAATGGCCCGACGCTGTAATTTACGTCCACCAGGCCGATGCATCGATGCTGACGAATGTTAACGAAAATCTTTCGCTTCTTACCGGCGTCGCCGTCGAATCACCACCTGCCGATGTCCTGTTAAAGGATGGTGACATTGTTGACGAGGCGCAAATAAAGCTAATGGTGCTGCACACCCCAGGCCATACGCCCGGCGGGATTTCTCTTTATGCTCAGCAGGATGCACTGGTCTTTTCAGGCGATACACTGTTTGCCGATTCGGTGGGCAGGACGGATTTCCCCGGCGGAGATATGCAGCAGCTGGTCCGAAGCATCAAAACGAAACTGTTTATACTGCCCGATGCCACTGTAGTTTATTCCGGACACGGCCCGCAGACCAGCATTGGACACGAAAAAAAGCACAATCCGTTTCTAAAGTAGTTGGCCCCGGCCAACCGGTAATACGGCAAAAATTTAGAAGTTGTTGAAGTATTCGGGTTTGCCGTCGTCCTGGTCGTAGTTTGTTTCTTCCTTGAAATCGGCGTCGACACGAATCCTCTCGATTCGTTCGGCGGCCTTGGTGTTACTGTCAACCGTAACCAGGATACCGTTCAGTCGTATATCGTCGGTCGCCACCTCGAACGGGTAGGGCATCTGTGTGCGGAAGGATTTAAGGACGTTCTCGGTCTTTCGACCAAGTATCGAATCATGCGGACCCGTCATTCCTATATCGGTAATGTATGCGGTCCCGTTTGGCAGTATGCGTTCATCAGCGGTAACGACGTGCGTATGCGTACCGAAGAGACAGCTTACCTTGCCGTCGAGATAATAGCCTGCTGCAATTTTTTCACTTGTCGCCTCGGCGTGCATATCAATGAAGATGATATCCGCCTTCCTGCTCAGGCCCGGTATGATGCGGTCTATTGCCGAATATGGACAGTCGGCCGGCTTCATGAAGATTCGCCCGATTAGCGACACAACTGCAACCACAGGGCCCTTGCCTGTCTTGTATAATGCCACTGACTTACCTGCCGCGTGCTCCGAAAGATTGGCGGGCCTTACAATGTTGTCGGCGGATTCGAGCGTCTGGATAATGTCACGCTTGCGAAACGCGTGGTCGCCGAGCGTAACGATATTAACGCCGTAGCGGAGCAGCTTATTGTATATTTGCGGAGTCAATCCCGATCCGCCTGCGGCATTTTCCGCGTTGGCGATAACGCAGTCCACCTCGTATTTCTGTACGATGCCCTTGAGCTTCTCGGCGACGATGCGCCTGCCCGGCTTTCCCACGATATCACCGATACACAGAACGTTTAGTTTCATCCTGTCGCCTTAACCTTTTATTATTTTTACCTGCCTATTTTGCGTACTCAACGCATCGCAGCTCGCGCAACAGTGTCACCTGTATTTCGCCCGGATAGGTCATTTCCGCCTCGACCTTATTAGCGATGTCGCGGGCGACTTTCATTGCGATTTCATCGGGCACCTTTTCGGCATCGACAATAACTCGAATTTCACGACCGGCCTGGATGGCGTAGGCGTTTTCCACGCCTTCGAAACTGCCGGCGATTTCTTCCAGCTTTTCGAGCCGCTTGATATACCGCTCGAGCGTCTCTCGCCTGGCGCCAGGCCTCGAAGCGCTTATCGCGTCCGCCGCGGCAATCAGCGGCGTGTAAGGATTGTCGGCCGCCACGTCGCCGTGATGACCGTAAACCGCGTTGAGCACAATGGGCGATTCGCTGAAACGCTTGAGGAAATTTGCGCCGATTTCGGGATGTCCGCCTTCGACTTCATGGTCTATGGCCTTGCCGATATCGTGCAGCAGCCCGGCGCGTCTTGCAATAGTACCGTCGAGGTTCAGCTCATCGGCCATAACCTGGGCCAAAAAAGCTACCTCGATACTGTGCCGCAGAACGTTCTGACCGTAGCTTGTTCTAAAGTGCAAAGCGCCAATCAGGCTCAGCACCCTGTTAGGCAGGCCGCGAACATTCGTCTCTACGGCAGCCTCCTTGCCAAGCTGCAGGATTTTGTGATTGACTTCCTTTTTGGTCTGGGCAACCACCTCTTCGATTCTCGAAGGATGAATGCGCCCGTCCTGTATTAATCGTTCCATCGCCAGTCGTGCGACCTCGCGGCGTACCGGACTGAAGCCGCTTACAATTACCATGCCGGGCGTGTCGTCAACAATAACGTCGACTCCCGTAGCCTTCTCGAAGGCCCGGATATTTCGACCCTCTCGGCCGATGACACGGCCTTTCATATCGTCGTTGGGAATTTCAACCGTTGAGACCGTTGCCTCGCATGTCTGCTCTGCCGCGTAGCGCTGAATAGCGGTATTGATGACTTCACGGCTCTTGTCGTTCGCAATTTCCTGGGCCTCTTCGACCTTTCGCTGTATCAGGCTCGACATCTCATGTTCGCATTCGTCTTCGAGCCGTTTTAGCAGCAACTCCCTGGCATCATCCGAACTCATAGCAGATATCTTCAGAAGCTGGTTTTTCTGCTGAGCCAGCATCGAGGAAAGCTGCTTATCTTTTTCACCAACGTGTTCGAGACGTCGCTGAACCTCTTTTTCAAGATTCTTGGTGGAGTTCTCACGCTGTTCGACCAGCTCTATCTGCTTCTCCAGCATGTCCTCACGCTTGCTTAGTCTCTGTTCCGTTTCCCGCAGCTCCCCGCGGACCCGGTGAGCCTCGGCTGTCAGTTCTTCCTTCTTCTTGATTGCCTCGGCTGCTGCATCGAGCCGGGCGGACTTGATGATGTTTTCAGCCTCTTTTTTGGCCCCGTCGATCTGCCGTTCAAGGTCCTCCCGGAATGTCTTGGCCTTAGCCCTGCTGATAATCTGGAAAAGAACAGAAGCCAGGCCGATTCCCAAAAGGAAAGCTATAATCGTCGCGGCGTACGAGGGGACCCAGTTCACTTCAAGTAACGTGTCCATAGTATCAACCTTTCTACACTCATAGTCGTACAAATATTGATGCAGGAAGGTTGTGGGGTTCCATACGGGTAGTCTCAAGGTGATGTGAAGCACGAAAACGACAAAAGCAGGACTGCTTTTCAGCCCTATCCAAGCAAAACCGGCGGAAAGTCGGCATTTTCTAACAAAACGTTGTTGTTAAAACATATGATACGACGTTCATTTATACTCACTACCCGCACTCCTTCGCCGGCAAACTTAGTTTTGCTCCAGTACTTCTCTTCACATTAACTCACCCGGGGCCGTTCTTGCCTGCCCCGAAGTGTCATAACTACCCTGATTGCAGGCCGTTAGGCCCGCAGTTGGCCGCCCCGTTATAAGCTGCGTTATAGGCTCGATTGGGACGTCCCACAACTTTCTTTCATCAGCTAACCTATACAACGACATAATATTGGATGTTCATTAGCCGGTCAAGAGAAAGTTCACAAGAGATGCGATTTTACCTGTAAAATGGGAAACAACCTGTTATTTGACGGTGACTTTTCCTATAATGTAGGGTTTAGATATTAATTTTAGAATCTCGGTTTACGGAGCCCCGGTTGGAAAAGCTCAGCGATGCACAGTTGCTCGAACGATACTCGCAAGGAGAGGAACGGGCCTTTCGTGAACTCGTAAGCCGTTACAAGAACAGCCTTTACGCATTTTTAAAGCGGTTTTTAAATCAGCGGGACCTCATCGAGGACGTCTTCCAGGAGACCTTTCTGCAGCTATTTACCAGCCGCGATAGTTTTGACATGGAAAGACCACTACGGCCGTGGCTTTTTACAATTGCTGCGAACAAAGCCAAGGATGCTTTACGTAAACAACAAAGGAGCTCTGCCGTGCCAATAGGCACGATTTCAGACGGTGAGCAGACATCCTTTGACGATATACTGAACAGCTTAAGTTCAGATGATACAAGACCTTACGAAACATTGGAGCGGGGCGAGCTGGCCGAAAGGGTCAGAGACGTCGTAGCGAATATGCCGGAATCGGCCCGAGAAATATTGGTTTTAGCCTATTTTAATAAATTTTCGTACAAACAAATGGCTCAGATTCTTAGTATACCTATCGGCACTGTTAAAAGCAGGTTGCATACAGCGGTAAATCGCTTTGCGAAGGATTACAAAGCAGCTATGACCTCCAGGAAAGAACCATGAAAGAACTGAACCGGGACGAATTAGAGCTTATCTTCGACTATTGCCTTGGCACCGCCGACGTTGACCAGATGGACAAGGCTCGCCAACTCATCGACTCGAATCCCGAAGCCGCCGACTTTTGCTCAAAGGTCCAGGCCTCTATCGGCCCGCTTGACCAATGGGCGGTGGAGCCCTGTCCGGATGACCTCGTTGAGAAGACTATTTCCTACGTCAACGAGGCGGTCCAGTCTGGTCAGGAAAAACTCGGCGAGCTGCTGGCTGTAGAGGAGGCCCGCACGCAGGGCTCCCATTCAACTCTTTGGATTAATCTCGGCAGACGTCTCGCCATGGCCGCGGCATTTATGATAGTCGGAAGTATCGTGCTCAGCACAATGAGGTATATGCGTTATCAGTCATGGCAGGCGCAATGCGAAGCGCAGCTTGCCGGCATAGGGCAGGGCATAAGCAGCTACAGCGCCGACTATGATGGCAAACTGCCTGCGGTAGCGATGTCCGCCGGTTCACCCTGGTGGAAGGTAGGTTACCAGGGACAAGAGAATGTTTCCAATACACGTCATATCTGGCTGCTGGTCAAGGGTGGATACACCGGCCCGAACGATTTTGTCTGCCCAGGGGCTAATCGCGGCGAGCTTGCACCAATCTCTGCCGAGCAGGCAAGTTCCCTTCCTGATTTCCCGAGTCGTAAATACATCTCGTACAGCCTGAGGTTAATCTGCGAACAGCCGCCTTCGGTTTCATCGCTCGGCAGGAAATTAATGATTGCTGACATGAATCCTTTATTCGAGAATCTGCCCACCGACTTTGGCCGACCCCTGAAACTGCAGTTGGATGACCGCCTTCTCAATCAGAACAGTAATAACCATCAGCGCAAGGGCCAGAATGTATTGTTCAGCGATAGTTCCGTGCAGTTTGTAAAGACCAGGCGGGTCGGCATCAATAACGATGACATGTTTACCCTTCGCGGCACGCGTTTCTACGAAGGCTGTGAGATGCCGACGTGTGACACCGATGACTTCATGGCCCCTTAATTTACCTGCAAACCTGCTTTTTCTTCGGATTCCTTCGAAATAACACACAGAGTCGTATCACTTTGTACTATAACCTATCCGTGCGGAGATTGTGCCATCGTTACGGGAAAATTACCGGTGGTAATATTCATAATTTTACCGCCAACGGCACAAGGCGCGTCGATATGGTTATCGGCGTCTCCTATGATGAAGATTTGAAAAAAACCAGATAAGTGATTGAGAAGGTCCTGGCGGACGACGAACGAATATTGAAAGACCCTGTCTGGATGGTAGCTGTCTCGAAGCTTGCAGACAGCAGAGTCAATTTTGTGGTAAGGCCCTGGGTTCGATTAATTTTTGCCTACGATGCTATATGGTTGTCTTATAATCAATCTTTAAGTATTTTTTTCGAGGTTGCCACGTCCATAATCTGTTTTAGGATTTTTTGGGGTATTATTTGTAATGCCTTTTATAATCATCCGCTAAGAGCTCATTAAGTTCATGCTTTGAAAATTTTTTAGCTAACTTTTTACTTAGATAGATTTTGCCTTCAAGTACTTGTCTTATCGCATCTATAATATTTTCAGATATCCGGTCTTTCGTAATATATCCCCGCGCCCCTGTCTCAATGGCTTGTTTTATGTATTGAGATTTGTCACTCAGGGAAAAGATAAGGGCAATGATGCCTGGACATAAAGTTTTTATCTTCTTTATTACCTGTATTCCTGTTGCGTTCTTGAGCAGCATATCCACAAGAGCCAGATCAATTTTCTGCTTCTTGACAGCTTTAACAGCCTCTCCAATAGTTCCGGCTTCGGCACATACCAGAAGATCAGTTTCTCGGTTAATAATTTGTGTTAATCCTTCACGTATGACAGGTTGGTCGTCTACAATCAGAATTCTGATTTCTTTTGCTGCAGGAATAGTATTGTTCTGCTTTTTACTCATAATACATTCGTGGGGAGTTTTCCTAATAACCCCTTTACAAATCGATTCAAAAGTTGAAAAACAACGGTTCGTTATACTGTCTTATGCGACAAGGTCCTCAAGAATGCGGTCAAGAACGGCATTTAATCGCTCATTCAGGCTGTATTTACCATGGAGGAGCTGCCGGCGAACCCAAAGGATTTTCTTCCTGCGAGCTCGCGAGAGCGACCAAAAGCTTTGAAACGCTGTAGCAACTATTGTTTCTCCGGCTTTATTACCGGGGCCGCAATTCGAAGAGGTATCCGTACTCTCAGCTATTGCAGTCGGCTCGTTATTGTGTTGGCTTAAAACTGACGTTTTCGGCTCCTTTACAAAAAGCTTTGGTTAAGCTTTTAAAAAATTGCTGCACGCAGGAGCATTTACTAAGTTACCAGCCGAGCTATTCTTTTCGCAGTATTCCATTGCTGCGGTTATTTTCTGCCAGGTTCGACGACATCGGTTCAGGTCAGGCATCCGTTCCCTTGCCAAACCCGGCTTTCACACCTTCCTCCGAAACTTTCCGGCGTATTCCAAGGCATCCATGCCTAACTAATACGAAACCTTGTATTCTGCGCTATTAGTATAGAATCTGATAATAACATGCATTCAGGCTGTGTAAATCAGAGTGGAGACTGTATTTGTTGTCGGTGAAAATGCTTATGTTTGTGTAGGTAAAATTTTACAAGGGGTTCTGAACACAGAAAACATTCATTTGTGAACTGTTGTGTTAAGTGTCGCTCTGTGAAGGACTACAAGTCAGGATAAAATCACTCTTGGCCCTGACTCTTCGCCCATTTTATAGAATATTGTAAAAGTTCAGCAGCATTAGGTAAATTTAGTTTTTCCTTAATGCGTGAGCGATATGTCTCGATGGTTTTTGTGCTCAGGTGGAGCTGCCTGGCTATCTGGGAAGCCTTTAAACCTTCGCCAATCAGACGGAAAATTTCGAATTCCCGGTCGCTGAGATTCCCCATCGATGTTTTATTAGTACCAGCTTTGTCGCCCGCAAATTTATGGAGGAACTTCTTTGAAATTGTGTTGCTAATATATATCTCGCCGCTTAGAACTGTACGAATTGCCTTGATAATATTTTCAGATACCACATCCTTCATCAGATAGGCTTGTGCGCCTGCTAAAAGAGCACGCTCAGCATAAATGCATTCATCATGTATGGAAAGGACAATAACAGGCAATTTGGGATATTTAGCTTTGATAGTCTTTGTCAGTTCAATGCCATCTGAACTTTTCAGAGATATATCAGTAACAACGATATTCGGTTTTAATTCTGTGATAGCTTTAAGAGCTTGATAAGCATCTTCAGCTTCGCCGCATACATTCAGGTCTGATTCAAGATTGATAATAGTGGCAAGACCATCTCGTACTATGGGATGGTCATCCACGATAAAAACCTGTGTTTTATTTTTATTAGGTTTATCTTGTTTTTTCTTCAATGCCATATGACAATCTTTTGTTGGGAACCTTAACTACCGTTCGGGAAAATGCAGGTAACAACTGTTCCACCTTTGTCGCCTTTACGAATATCAAGAGAGCCGCCTATCAGGTCGGTACGGTATTTCATAATCTT
>CAZFHM010000052.1:0-12454 GCA_964518825.1 uncultured Pirellulales bacterium | reverse complement strand
CGCCGACAAAGACCATAACTGCTATGTTGATTTTTATGATTTTGCTGATTTCGCGCTGCAGTGGGCGATAGGCAGCGACGAATAGTACCGGCCTTTAACAGACGACGATTTCTTGGGCGGCGATAGAAAATATCGATAGGCGAAAGACCAAAGGCCTACCACGGCTTTGGTTTTTCGCTTTGCCATCGGCGCATCAAAACTTATAATCACCTGCCCGTATGCACTTGAATAATCCCTTATTAAAAGGAGATTGGCGTGACTAACGAGCAGTGGGAAAAACTTCTGGCGGTAATCGGCGGCGAGGTCTTCGAGCCGCCGGCCGTAGGCTTCATTATCGACAGCCCCTGGCTGCCAAACTGGGCCGGTATGACGATTCTGGATTACTTTACCAGCGAGCAGAAATGGTACCAGGCCAACTTAAAGGCCGTAAGGCAGTTCCCGCAAATCATTTTCATACCCGGCTTCTGGTCCGAGTACGGAATGTGCACCGAGCCTTCGGCATTCGGGTCAAAATGCGTATGGGGCGAGAACGAATTTCCAAACCCAATGAAGCTGCCCGGTGACGCGAAGCAGATTGTATCGGCAGGCAAACCGAATCCCAAAACAGACGGCCTGTGCCCGTTCGTTTTGAAAAGGCTCAGCCATTTCCAAAAGGATATGGAATCGAACGGCCACAGTATCAAATTCGCCGTTGCTCGCGGGCCGTTCAATTTAGCCAGCTTTCTTATGGGCACTACCGAATTTTTAATGGCGCTGAAGACACAGCCTGACGACGTCAATGCGCTGCTTGTGATGATAACGGACTTTATAGTTGACTGGCTCAGATTGCAGAAAAGCACGTTCGATTCGATAGATGGGATTCTCCTGCTGGACGATATAGTAGGCTTTGTCGGGCCGGACGATTTCAAATCGATGGCCAGGCCGTACCTGAAACGCGCGTTCGAAGCGTTCGATGCAAAGGTGAGGATGTTTCATAACGATGCGTCAGGCCTGGTCTGTGCGCCGCACCTTGCCGATATCGGCGTTAATGTATTCAACTTCAGCCATAACCATACTATGGCCGAGATGCGCAAACTGGTCGGCCCCGATGTAACACTGCTGGGTAATATTCCGCCGCGTGACGTGCTGGCAGGCGGCAGCGCCGAAGATGTAGCGGCGAGCGTTAAGGATATACTCGGCTCGCTGCCGGATTCGAAGAGGGTGATTCTGTCGTGCGGAGGCGGCATACCACCCGGCGTCACTACCGAAAACATCCAGGCCTTCCTCTCAGCCGCAGGATATTAATGTAATCCTGGTTGGCTGAAGAAATGCTTGTTTTTCTTATTATTTTTCCCACAACCAGTTCGCTGCCAGAATTGCAAGGTCACCTATGTTCACAATCCCGTCACCGTTGAGGTCTTCGATTGCTTCCTGACTTGTCGCCCACAGCTTTCCAAGTTCGGCCAGGTCCGTAAAATTTACTCTGCCGTCAACATTAAAATCGGCGATATTGCCGCTTTTGCTGGCCTGTTCAGTTCCTCCGAAAGCGCCCATATTTATCCTTTTGCCGTTCGGCCAGGGTTCACTGCTAAACTCTGAGTTCGGGTCACCGGCGTCAATGCAGGGACTCGTCGACGAATCTTCCAGCCACCCGTCCTCGCTGCTGTTCGCTAAATAATATTGGGCGAATATTCCTATGTCCCCATGGTCGATTACTCCGCTCCTGTCCAGGTCTCTGTCAGAAATGCCTGTCTTCATCCATACCTCGGCTATCAGTGCAAAATCAATCAGATTAATTATCTCATCGTTATTGAGCTCAACATTATAGAAAGTCGAATTCCATCGCCCGTCGCTGCTGAGCAAATGAAAATCCCATAAATTGGGGTCGTCGTTGTCCGAATCTACAAAAAAAGGATATACATTTATATTGCCGAAGCTTGGCGGCACTGGCCAGCCGCCTTTAACGTCACTGTACGTTACTGTTATTGTGCCGTCATTTACTATTTCGCTGCCGGTATTCCACAAAATACAATTGGTCAACAAAGTAGTACTACTCGAGCTGTTATATAATCCGCTGCCGCTTTGTGCCGAGTTATTGGCAAACGTGCAGTTGGATATAACGGGATTGCTGGATGAAACAATAATTCCGGCACCTTTGTTAGAACTATGGCCGGCGAATATGCAGTTCGTAATTTCTGAGTCGCTGTCATTGTTATGAATGCCTCCTCCGTACAAGGCAGAATTACCTATAAACGAGGAGTGTGTAACTACCGCATCACTTCGTTCATTATAAATGCCTCCCCCAAAACCGGAAGAATTGGCTATAAACAAACAATTGGATATCGTCGGATTAGGACCGTAGTAAAAAAAGTTGTATATACCGCCCCCTTTGTCCACTGCAGAATTTCCAACAAAGACACAGTCACTTACAAACGGACTGCTGCCATGCCCGTTCGCCATACCTCCACCACTACCACTGGTTGGAGATGAATACGCGTAATTACCAATGAATACGCAATTTTCTATCCGGGGAGTGCTCAAATCATCATAATTATAAATCCCTCCACCCGTTTTAGCGCGATTCTTTAAAAATGTGCAGTTCATTACTGTGGGGCTGCTAATCCAGTTATACATGCCACCACCGAGCGTCCCTCGAACCACACTTATCCCATTTGCATGACCTGCTGTGACAATAAAACCATCGATTATCGCCGTTTCAATAGCGGACTCGCTGGTTAAAACGTGGAAACTGTTTTCTTCGTTATTTTCCCAATCTCCCGGTCCGTCGTTTCCAGCCAAATCGCCGCTTAGAATCGTCTCATATAAGTCAATGTCGCGGGCATTAGGGTCGACAGCTCCAATCCCGGCATATCCGCCCTTGATAGCTACACCGTTAATAAGTCCAAACGCAGCTTCACGGTCACCGGTACCTCGGTCGGGCGTGTAAGTTCCTGTTGCAACCCGGATTTCATTTACTTCTGATGCGTGAAGGGATGCCTCATCGATGGCATCCTGTAAATCCTTGTAGGCCGTTTCCCAGCTATGTCCATCGCCCCCGGAACCTGCCCTTGAGTCAACATATAATATATTTGGCGGAACTGAGGAAGGTAAAACTAATCCTAAAGCCGGGTCTCCGTATATGTTAAAGGTAATGAAATTCTCCCAGCAACTTGTGCTACTTGGTGCAATAACTTGTTTCAAATCATTTAAGGCGGCGCCACACTTAAATCCTTTTACCAATCTTCTGGTATATTCATAAGCCATACCTGTGTTACCTGTGGTGCCCGCAATTGGACTCTCAGACCCGCCCCAGCTCGTACGTGTTGCTCCTATGGTGCATATACCGCCGTTCTTCAAAATTTCGAAGGAAAGATTATTGGTCGTCTCAGGATAGGAATTATTGCAGGAAGTTTGAAAGGTAAAACTTGGATATTCATCATTTAGTTCCGGCACGTGCGAAGTATCCATAACATCTAAAGCAAGCGTTGCAGAACCATGGGTAAACCAAACGACTAAACCATACATTCCGTCACTGTTATTCGCATCTCCATTCCAGACATCAGTAACGTTATCTATATTACAGGGAATAGTGTCAGGGGGCGGTACAAGGTTGTAATCTTCCTCATAGATGCGGTGATAAGACCATTCATTGGGGATAAGAATATCATCCTTGATTGCTTCCCCAAGAGGATAAGAAAAATCTGATTGGGTAATAGGTTCCATAGGTAATAAGACATTATTTCGCCATGCGGGAGGTTCTGTTTGACTTTCGTAGTTGATGATTTTTTCAAGAATTGCGTCCAGGTCGTTAGTCGAACCATAGTAAGGGATTCTGCCCACAGTCACCTCAAAGAACGTGTCAATTCCGCCCGGCCCGAAGTCACCTGCCCACTCACCATAATTTGCGTCCCCGTCAAGGTCCCAGTTTCCTGTAAGTTCTGCGTAATACAAATCGGAAGGATACTTTTCAAAATTCGGGTCGGGTAAAAGCGTTTTCATTGGGATATCGCCGTCAACCGGATGGGGGTTTCCTATAAGAAGCACATATTCGATATTGTCAGTGACATAATGGCTTTGTAACCATGCTCGAATATTTTCCGCTGCCGCGTCCCCTGAACCTCCTCCGAAATTCGCCTCTGTGATAACCTTTACATCGAATCCTAAAGACTGCTTGTGCTCTGCGAAGTCAGCCAATTTGCTTGAAGCCGACTCGATTGCCGACGTTGTTATTATCGCGTAACAGGTATTCGGCTCGTTTTGGTCCAGGATTCCCACACCGCCGGTTGTTTCATACGCGATGCAACCCTGCTCGAAGTTCACAGCCATCCGTCGTACTGACGATTCTCCTATCCGGTCTGTCAATTCAGCTTCTGTTGAAACAGGTCCTTCCTGTGCTGTTCGCTCGAAAGTTATGACTACCTCCGACCCCCTCAGGATCAAAAGTTCTCCACTGATTGGATTGTACTTTGCCAGCGGTATAGCAATCTGAGCCAGCCGCCATTTGCGAAGACGGCCTGTCCCTAACACCCGCAAATTCTCTTTCGGCCAAAACGCGTCCTGTACGTAAATATCTGTATCTCTTCCGTTCTCATCTATATTCTTATCTTTAGGCCATAGAACTACCGTCTTGTCACCATTCCATGTTACTGGTGGCGGCGTAGGCTTGACTACCCACGTCTCCGAGACTGGTTCGAAATCAGGTTCCATAAAACCCGACACACTCGAAAGGTTCACATTTGGCGGAAGCAGAACTGTCATCACTTTCCAGGGAATCTGTGGTTCTCCAGTCTGATTCAACCATTGAGCACCATCACAGATAAAAACCGCTCTTTGGTCTTTGTCTCGATTAACTTTTACCTGAACCGATTCTGCTGTTAAGAGAGGATTATCTGAATTCGCGTCAGTTGTGATTGTAATCGATGAATCGATAAGGCCTTCTGCTCCGGAAGTTGTCCCGGCCAGTCCGGCCGTAAAAACTAAGAGCACTATGTATATTTTTGGATTTGGTTTCCCGTCCATCTCTTCGCTCCTCCGTTGTGTAATTAAACAAAACGATTTATGGCGTTTTTGTCTATTCGCTAAAAACACAAAAAAATTGTGGACGTTTTTTGTGAAGCTAAAAAGAATAGCGAAAATAAATGTAACATATTTCCTGCCATATAGCAAGATAAGCGTTTTTCTGGTTAGTGACTTAGCTGTGTTTAATTTTGGGTCTTCCCATTTCATTGAATTAATGTCATTTTTAGTTTTCTTCTTTGTCATATAATCGTTACAAATTACCCAAGTTTGGGTTCGTTTGGGTTCGTTTTTTTGGCCAGAAAAATTGTAATATTATCATATCTTGTTGTCATAGCAGCACTTGCAATCTGCCTGCGGCGGATAGAATTGGGTTCGTTTTTTACAAAAGGGAACCTCTAAAAATCCATTTTTACTGCAAGCCGCTGCAATTTCCACCTGCCGCGTTGTCGGGCGCAAAATCGTCCTCGAAATAGCTTTGGCTATACCTGCGGCGATTTTGGCCCTGCCGCCTTGCATGTGAAAATTTCGCGGGCTTTCGTTATAAAAGCAATTCTTAGAGGGTCCCTTCATAAAAAGTTCAATTTATAAGTCACTTTAGAGGATTCATTGTTTTTTGATTTGCCTAAGTTTACAATATATCAAACAACGTTGGTATTATACCATAATTTGAACAAAGGTAAAGGGGAAAGAGCCATTTTTTTAGGAAAAATGGCCTTGTGGTTCGTCGCTCGGCCCCCGTGACCCGTGTGTTATGAATGTGAGCTAATACCTCAAGGCAATAAGAACACTAAATTAGACGGGAGTACAAGATAAAGTAAAGGTTTGACGTGGTAATCTTTGATAACTTTTGTATTCGAAGGATTGGGATCTCCCAACACACAAACTTGCTTTGCTTAGAGTCTCGGTCTGATGTACGAGTAACATCTGATCAAATTCCTGGTTGAGTTAGCCATTCGCAAGAGGTAATAGTCTGCTGAAGTTGCCTTTCAAATGTTTGAAATGAAGGTATGTTTCGCAATGGAGTAAAATCTTCAATAAACAAAGGTAACCGATGGAGAGCTGAACGAGGATTGAAAGCTTTCAAACGGCGACCGTGGAGTTCACTCGCATCACGAAGAAGGTTATGGAGAATCTCTTTTGGATTTGGGATTTTTTCAACAGAATCCAGAGACGGTAATCCAAGCGGGTGTGTTCCTGAAGGATTACCTGCCGCTCTTCTAATAGCGTGAAGATCAAATAAGAACCATGTTTCCAACATGCGGACTGGTACAATCGGAATTGTTGGCGGGATAGTAATATTGGCTTTTGTTGATATGATGCTACTCTGAATCTCAGAAATTCTCTGATCAAATGGTGCGTTTTCTGCATCACGGTGGATGAAAAGAATATCACAAGGATACAATTCAAGGCTCAGTCTGATTCTATCAGGGATGTCGGCTCTCGAAGGTGGGGACGGAAGACGACGTTATGGTTAAAGCTGCGAGTTACTTAACGTTTTATGGGCGCGAAAGTAATCGGTTGGTCGATATCCTCGTAGGGGGACAATATGGCAGTGAAGGAAAAGGAAATATCTCGGCTTATCTTGCACCCGAGTACGACGTTTTAGTTCGAGTTGGTGGTCCGAACGCGGGACACAAAGTTTATGCAGAACCCGAACCGTTAAATTTTCATCATCTACCATCTGGTTCGGTTAATGCTCAGGAATCTAAGTTGTTGATTGGGCCTGGTGCGACCTTGTATGTTCCTGACCTCTTGGGCGAGATTGGCCGATTCAAGATTGACCATGAGCGGCTAAAGATAGATAAGAAGGCCATGATTATAACAAAGAGGGATAGGATTAGCGAAAAAGATCTTGTTTTAGGAATAGGCTCTACTGGCCAAGGAGTTGGGGCTGCCCAAGCACGGAGGATAAGAAACCGAAAGCCCGGTCAAGTAAAGCTGGCCGGTGACGTGGACGAGTTACGTCCGTTTGTTTGTGATGGGTGTGAGTTTTTGGAGAGAGTTTTTGAGAAAGGCGGCAGGGTCTTTCTAGAAGGAACCCAGGGCACCGGCCTAAGTCTCTACCACGGTGATTATCCTTACGTGACTTTACGGGATACTACGGTCAGTGGTTGCTTAGCGGAAGCTGGCATATCACCGGCACGGGTTCGGCGGATAGTTATGGTATGTCGGACCTACCCTATCCGTGTTAAAAATCCGCCTAAGGGGACTTCTGGGCCTATGACCCGGCCAATATCTTGGGCTGAGGTTGCTAGACGTTCCGAATATAAGGCTCATCAGCTAACAAAAACCGAACGTGGCTCTACTTCGAATAAGAGGCGCCGAGTCGCTGAGTTTGAGTGGACATCACTTAGGAAAGCAGTGACACTGAATGCTCCCACTGATATTGCCTTAACGTTCGTGGATTACATAAGCAAGGAAAACACAAAGGCGCGAAGATTTGAGCAGCTTACTTCTGATACAATCCGTTTCATAGAGGAAATTGAAAGAGTTGCGCGAGTTCCCGTTTCTCTTATATCCACACGGTTTGACTATCGAAATATTATAGATCGTAGGTCTTGGTGATTTAGCTGATGGACATCGAAGAGTTTTGTTTGCACTATCCCCACGTCTACCACATGGCTCAGGAAGGGTCGTGGCAAAGCATACAAAGGCTCGGCTTACTGAGCACCACAGCTCTTTTAGATGTCTTTGAGGTTCCTCTAGAAACGCGTGCATTTATTGAGTCGCAGCGCCGCCCGGAAAGCGTGCGTATTTCTCACCCAATCCACGGTGACGCAATAATTAGAGATAACAAACCACTTCCAGAAAGCAAACTTATTCGTTGTCTTACCGACATGACCCCTAAGCAATGGTATGAGACACTGAATAGAAAAGTTTTTTTCTGGCCTAACCGTACGCGAGTGATCGGTTTGTTGGAAGCTCGCGCGTATAGAAAGAAAGCACACAGTGTTATCACGGTCGACTCGAGGCTACTACTTAGTAGCCATAGTCAAGATGTGTTTCTTTCTCGCATAAACTCAGGTGCTGTGATATATAATTACACACAACGAGGTAGTGAGACATTCATTCCCCTTGCTGAGTGGCCGCGAGATGTTGCGCCACGCTCAGGAAAGTTAATAAACCCAATTGCGGAGTTGGCTGTTGAATATGGCATACCAAATATTAGAAAATTTGTCGTGAGAGTTGAGGAAATGGCCGCAGGTCGGAGAGAACGTGTAATTTGGATGCGGGAATAGGCTAAACGGGGGCCCCAGCTTCGTCCCTAAGGGGCTACGCCGCGGCAGGCAGGGGGGATTAAGAATTTCTTAACAGGGTGCCCCGAGCAGAGGCGTTTCCGGGGTCAAAACAACCCCGTCATTGTCTCGATAAACGACGTCGAGACGAAGTGACGGGGCTAAATATGAAACCCGCGACCATGCCGCGGGCTAAATGATGTGGAAAGTTGCCGGTGTCCATCTTCACTTCCGGCTCCGTTATACTTCGCCGTGACAAGCCGTTACGCCGTGGTAAACCGGCGACTGCTAAACATCCTTGATACTGGATACTTGATACTGGATGCTCGATGCTGGATTCTTGATTCTGGGTACTGGATAAGAACCCCCTGCGGTGCGTATTTAGTGATTAGTGAATAGTCATTGGTGAATAGGAAAACCCCGCCACTCGCCTTTGGCGAAGATGGCGGGGCTAAATAAGTCGCCGTTCCGGCGACTGCTAAACAATAAAACCCCCTCGGCAGGCCGAGGGGCTAAATATCTCGGTTTTGAGAAGTTCTTGACAGGGGGGCGTTGTATTCGTAAATTCGGGGGTTCGATTTTGGCCGTCAAGAGGCGGGCAAATAGTGAATAGTTAATAGTGAGTAGTGAATAGTAAGTTGAGTTTTGAGTTAATGAATTCCGCCTGGGGCGGATGAATTTGAGGCTTTTTTAAGATTAGGAGAAATTGTAATGGCAACAAAGGTGGCGATTAACGGCTTTGGACGTATTGGGCGGGCTGTTGCGAGGATTATCTTCCAGCGAAAAGGCGAGCTGGAGCTGGTTGCTATAAACGACCTGTCGGACGCCAAGAGCCTGGCGCATCTGTTCAAGTACGATACGGTAATGCGCAGATGGTCGGGAACTATCGGGGCGAAAGACGGGGCTTTGGTGATTAACGGTAAGGAAATTAAGGTCCTTGCAGAGAAAGACCCGTCGAAGCTGCCTTGGAAGAGTATGGGAGTCAAAATTGTGGTCGAATCGACCGGCGTATTCCGTACGAAAAAGAAGGACGGCAAGGCTGGATATGACAGCCA
Source organism: uncultured Pirellulales bacterium (assembly GCA_964518825.1). Lineage (GTDB taxonomy): Bacteria > Planctomycetota > Phycisphaerae > Sedimentisphaerales > Anaerobacaceae > JBBABK01. The sequence goes on along the minus strand of CAZFHM010000052.1, from coordinate 3,165 downwards.
TCTCGATGCAGGGGCGAGCTATGTGGTTCTGACGGTGCCGGCGAAGGACGATATCGACGCGATGATTGTGCTCGGAGTCAACGGCGAGAAGATGACGAAGGACACCAAGTGCATCAGTAACGCAAGCTGTACGACGAACTGCCTTGCGCCGTTAGTCAAGGCGTTGAATGACGCGATTGGGATTGACCATGGTTTGATGACGACGGTGCACGGTTATACGAACGACCAGAATGTGGCGGATATGATTCACAAAGATATGCGCCGTGCGAGGGCGGCGGCGATGAATATTATCCCGACGACGACCGGAGCAGCCAAGGCGGTCGGCAAGGTTATACCGGAACTGAACGGCAAATTAGACGGATTCGCACTTCGCGTACCGGTGATTGACGGAAGCTGTGTTGACCTTGTGGCTGTGATGAAGAGAGAAACGACGGTCGAAGAAGTAAATGCCGCGGTGAAAAAGGCTTCGGACGGCGCGTTGAAAGGGATACTGGAGTATTGCGATGAGCCGATAGTCAGCAGTGACGTTATCGGGAACCCGGCTTCGAGCATATTCGATTCGCTGTGCACGATGGTTAAGGGTAAGACGGTTAAGGTGGTCAGCTGGTACGACAACGAGTGGGGCTATTCGTGCCGGACCGCCGATATAATGGAAAAGCTTGCGAAGATGTAAAGTTAATGACGAGGGCTCGTCCGAATAAAGGCGAGCCTTTTTAATATCTTGTGAAGCGCCGAACGTGACGGGGTTTATTGCATGGCGTTTTATAAGCAGGTAATAAGCAATGGACAAAAGACAGCTTGAACAGACGCTTGTACTCATCAAGCCCGACGCCCTTAAGAATTCCGTCACGGGCTTTATCTTTTCTCAGTTGTCGGAGTTCCATACCGGGGCGCGTTTTGCCGCGACGAAGGTTGTCAACGTCAGCAGGCTTCTTGCGGAAGAACACTATGCCGAGCACAGGGGCAAGGCTTTTTATGAGTCGCTGCTCGACTATATTACCGGTATGATTCATTATCCTGAGCAGGATAAATGGAAGCGCAGGGTGATAGCGATTGTATATCAGGGTCCGAATGTTCTGGAGACTTTAAGGTCGATGGCGGGCCCGACAAATCCGCACCAGGCGAGAGATGAAAAACCCGGTTGTCTGCGAGCGCTGGGGACTCTGGTGCCGGTCGAAGACGCCAGTGGTAATATTCTTTATAACCGGATGGACAATTTGATTCATACTTCGGCTACGTCTGCCGAAGCCGAACGGGAAATCAAACTCTGGTTTTTGCCGCACGACATTCCGCCGCTGATGCGGGCTTATCCTACGGAGATATGCCCGACCCACTACTATTACAAGGACGGTCATCTTTATGACACATACGAGCCGGAGAGTTTGTTTTTGCTGGCTCCCGGGGACGTGGTTTGGAAAACCGACCTGGATATTCTCCAGAGCTGCGCCCGTAACGAGCCTGCAAAAGGCAGATTGAATACCGTCGTGGCGAAATATCTAATCAACCGAAGTTCGTAGTATTAACGGGGTTTCGTTTCAGGAAGGCACAGGAGGCTGTTATGGCTAAAAAGACAGTAGCCGATATCGATGTTAAAGGCAGGAAGATTCTGATGCGGTGTGATTTCAACGTGCCGCTTGATGATAATCGCAACATTACAAGTGACGACCGGATAGTCAAGGCTCTGCCGACGATAAAGGCGGTGCTGAACGGAGGAGGGGCGCTGATTTTAATGAGCCATCTCGGTCGGCCTAAGGGCGAACCCGACCCGAAATTCAGTCTTGCGCCGGTAGCAAAAAGATTGGGCGAACTTTTAGGCATGGAAGTAGTCTTTGCCGCAGACTGTATCGGCGATGACGTAAAGAAAAAAACACAAGCGCTAAAGGCTGGTGACGTGATGCTGCTGGAAAACCTGCGATTCCACAAGGAAGAGACAATCAAAGACAAGGCTGCGAAGGAAGATAAGCAGCTTCGCAAGGCGAAGGATGATTTCGCCAAGGCCCTGGCCGGTCTGGCTGATGTTTATGTGGACGATGCGTTCGGAACGGCGCATCGGGATAACGCCTCGATGTACACAGTGCCGGCGATGATGAAGGGTAAGCCGAGAGTAATCGGATTTTTAATTGAAAAGGAACTGAAATTCCTGGGTGAGACGATAACTAATCCGGAAAGGCCTTTCGTGGCGATTTTGGGCGGGGCGAAGGTTTCGGATAAAATCGGCGTGATTGAGAATTTGCTGGATAAGGTCGATTCGATTCTCATCGGCGGTGCGATGGCGTATACGTTTTTCAAAGCACAGGGCATCAAGGTGGGAAAAAGTCTTTGCGAAGATGATTTTCTGGATAAGGCGACGGCACTGCTGGACCAGGCGAAGAATCGCGACTGTGAGATAGTTCTGCCGGTTGATTCGGTGGTGGCCCGCGAAATAAAGGCAGGTGCGGAGCATAAGATCGTGTTGAAAGATATAGAGGATGGCTGGATTGGACTGGATATCGGCCCAGAATCGTGTGAGCTTTTCGCTGAGAAATTATCCGACGCCAAAACGATTGTCTGGAACGGGCCGATGGGCGTATTCGAGATGGAACCTTTCGATGAAGGGACCAAGGCGGTGGCCAGGGCGGTTGCGGCGGCGACGGAGGCGGGGGCACGCAGCGTTGTCGGAGGCGGTGACAGTGCCAGCGCGCTAAATAAGCTCGGTCTTGCAGGGAAAATCAGTCATATATCGACCGGCGGCGGGGCTTCTCTGGAGTTTCTGGAAGGCAAGAAGTTTCCGTGCATCGAAATGCTGGACGAGAAATAATTTCGATGCTCGATACTCGATAAATATTTCCACTCATTAGAGAGTTGCGATAGATGGGTGAGTTGCGATTACCGAAAGCAGGGACTATTGAGATCGTGCCGTCGATACTGAGCGCGGATTTTGCGCGGCTTGCCGATGAGCTTGCGCAGGTCAAGGCGGCGGGAGTGAAGATGGTGCACCTGGACGTAATGGACGGGCACTTTGTGCCGAATATTACCATCGGGCCGCCGGTAATAGCGAAGCTGCGAAGGCACAGCGATTTGGTTTTCGATAGTCACCTGATGATATCCGAGCCGGAAAGATATGCCGAGCGGTTCGTCGAGGCTGGTGTTAATAACCTGACGTTTCATATCGAGGTGGCGAAACGG
>CAZFHM010000051.1:9513-12540 GCA_964518825.1 uncultured Pirellulales bacterium | reverse complement strand
CCTATTGCGCAGCGGGCCTGTTTACTGAGCGGGTTTTCTTCGGCGAGCAGTCTTTGGACCTCTTCGACAAGGCCTGCGTCAATCATTTTTTTGACCCGTACGTTTATCCTTTTGTTTTCCTCGGCCTTGTTTGCTCGCAGGCCGATGACCAGCCAGTCATCCGACGGCTCAGCATCGAACTGCTTTTGAAAAGAAGATATGGGTTTACCGGTGATGGTATGTACTTCCAGAGCGCGAATGATTCGTTTTGCGTCGTTTGGATGGATATTGTTTGCGGCGGCGGGGTCAATTTGTTCGAGCCTTTTATGCAAAATCTCAAGGCCTTTGGTTTGCGCTTCGTTACGAAGCTGTTGCCGGATTGATTCGTCGCTGCCGGGCCCTTCGAACAGGCCGTACAACAAGGCCTTGATGTAAAGGGCTGTTCCGCCGACGGCGATTATGTTTTTGCCCCGTCTTGTTATATCGGCAATTGCCTGGTGAGCGAGTTCGAGAAACCTGCCCACGCTGAAAGACTCGCTCGGCTCGACGACGTCTATTAAATGGTATCGAATCTGCCTGCGAATATCTTCGTTTGGCTTTGCGGTGCCGATATCCATACGGCGATACACCTTCATCGAATCGACGCTGATAATCTCGGCGTCGGTTTCCCCGGCCAGTTCGAAGGCAAAACGGCCTTTGCCCGAAGCGGTGACTGCGAGTATCAGTGTCTTTTTGCTTTTCATAATTTCCTGTTCAATCCGAATAAACGCCATATAATAAGCTGTCCGGCTTGTAAAATCAAAGTTTCAACCTTGATAAATGGGTGTGATGTCATCGGGTGATTTCAAAACTCGGCTCGATTCGACGGCTAAGCGTGTGGACGGGATTCTGCGTGAGGTGATTGGCCGGCAAAGCGGACTCAATCCTGATTTGCTCGAGGCGATGGAATATTCACTCTTTGCGCCGGGCAAGCGCATACGCGGGGCGCTGGTGCTGTGGAGCGGTGAGCTGGTGAGCGGACAAGTCAGCCGTGACGCGGAGATAGCCGCCGCCGCCGTCGAGATAGTGCATACGTATTCGCTTGTTCACGATGATTTGCCTGCGATGGATGACGATGATATGCGTCGGGGCAGGCCGAGCTGCCATAAGGCCTTCGATGAGGCGACTGCCATTCTTGCCGGCGATGCACTGCTGACGCTGGCGTTTGAAATTCTCGCCAAGGAGGTTGACGATTCGGATATTGCGCGAAAACTTATTGGGCAGCTTGCCGAGTCCGCCGGCGCGGCCGGGATGATAGCCGGGCAGATGGCGGACCTGGCGGCTGAGAAGGCCGAAGGTACTATCGAGGCACTGCAATACATTCATACCAACAAGACGGCAAAGATGTTTCAGTGCTCAGTTCTTTGCGGGGGCATCGCCGGAAGGGCCGATACCGACCAGCTGCGCAGTCTGTGGGAGTATGGTCTGAATCTCGGTCTGGCATTTCAGGTGGCTGACGACATACTCGATGTCTGCGGCAGCAGTGAGCACCTCGGCAAGACTGCGGGCAAAGACGCAAAGTCTGCCAAATGCACATATCCGGCGGTTGTCGGCCTGGAGAAATCGCGGCAAGTCGAAAGGCAGTTTGCCGATATGGCCGTGGCGGCGCTCGAATCCTTCGGTTCTGAAGCGGATATTCTGCGGCAATTGCCCATAGCCCTGCTGGAACGCGGCAAATAATCGCAGCAACCGGCCTGCATGTCCCGCTTTAACGGCCGTTATCCTGTAATTGTTAATTGAAGTGAAGTTTGGTATAATGCCAAGTTTGGGCAAATGTACGAAATACTCGAACAAATCAACGGCCCGGCCGACCTTAAAAAGCTGACCGTGGGGCAATTGCAGACTCTGGCGGACGAAGTACGTCAGTTCATACTTGCCTCGGTCAGTAAGACCGGAGGACATCTGGCCAGTAACCTTGGTGTGGTAGAGGTTACTCTGGCGCTGCATTACGTTTTTAATTTCACAAAGGACAAGCTGCTTTGGGACGTCGGGCATCAATGTTACGCTCACAAGATAGTTACCGGCAGAAGGGAGAATTTTCACAAGCTCCGCCAGGCCGGCGGGCCGAGCGGTTTTCCCAATCCGGCTGAGAGTGTTTATGACCAGTTCGAGGTCGGCCATGCCGGCACGTCGGTAGCTACGGCTATAGGCATGGCCCTGGGCCAGAGTCAGCTTAAGCAGGCAGATAAGATAGTAGCTTTGGTTGGTGATGCGAGCATTGTAAACGGTTTGAGCTTCGAGGCACTGAATAACCTCGGTCTTGTCAAACGTCAACTGCTGATAGTTCTTAACGACAACTCGATGGCGATAGACGCGACACAGGGCGCGGTGGCCAAGTACTTTTCGAAGATAAGACTGAGCCAGACGTACGAAGATTTGCGCAAGACGACGAAGAATATCCTCGAGCATACGCCGCTGATTGGAAGGAGTGTCGAGGAGACAATCGAACGTATAAAAAAGCATATCAGGATGGCCCTTCCGGCCAGTCAGATGTTCGAGAGTCTCAACATTCCGTACTTTGGTCCGGTCGACGGTCACGATATAGGCTCACTCATAAAGCTGTTCACTATTCTGGGCCAGCATGACCACCCGGCGATTCTGCACGTTTATACGAAAAAGGGCGAGGGCTTTACCCCGGCCGGTGATGAGCCGCATAAATATCATTCCACCGGGCCGTTCAAGATGAACGGCGATTCGGTTGAAAAGCCCGCGACTGCCAAGCGCAAATTCACCGATGCCTTTGGTGATTATCTGGCAGAGCTTGCCGAAAAAGACAGCCGAATCATAGCCATCACCAGCGCGATGCGCAGCGGCACGGGGCTGGAACTTTTCAGGAAGAAGTTTCCGGGCAGGTTTTATGACGTAGGTATTGCCGAGAGTGCGGCGGTTGATATCGCGGCGGGCCTTGCCAAAGCGGGCCTTAAACCCGTTGTCTGTATATACAGTACTTTCCTGCAGCGCAGTTTCGACCAGATATTCCAGGAAGTTGCCTTGCAGAATCTGCCGGTG
>CAZFHM010000051.1:0-9503 GCA_964518825.1 uncultured Pirellulales bacterium | reverse complement strand
GGGCGGGACTGGTCGGCGATGACGGGCCGACGCATCACGGACAGATGGATATAGGCTACATGCGGATGATGCCGAATATGGTCCTTACCGCACCTGCTGATGAGCTTGAGGTGAAACTTGCGCTGGAGTTTGCATTGAACCAGGACAAGGCTGTTTGCATCAGATATCCCAAGGACGGCGTGCCCGCCGATGACTATGACCGCTCGGCGTGTGCCGAGCCGTTCAGGCTCGGCAAGAGTGTCACCGTCAGAAAGGCTGAGGATGCTGTGATTTCTATCGTTGCTTACGGTCCGGTGCTGACGACGGCCCTGGAAGCGGCCCGAATGCTGGCTGAAGAAGGAATAGAAGCCGAGGTGATAAATGCCCGGTTTGCAGCACCGGTTGACGGGGCGATTCTCGATGCGGACAGGCCGATTATAACGCTCGAAGACCACGGGTTGCCCTGCGGCTTCGGCTCGGCTGTGTTAGAAGAAGCTGCAGCGTCGGCACGGACGGGTAAAGTGATAATTCCAATCGGTTCACCGCGAGAATTTGTCAGGCACGACCGCAGGAGTGAGCAGCTTAGCGCGGTGGGGATAAATGCCGATAAAATAATGCGAACAGCAAAGGACGTACTTAACGTCGGCAGGCTTAAAGGTGCGGCGGTTAAGTACCGATAATCCTGACGATGCGGGCGCACAGGTAAAAATCATGAGCGAGGCAAACGTGAAAAAACTTGTCGTATTTAGAGACCCTGTAAAAGGACAGGTATCCAGCATTGTTGCCGAATTTGTTGAGTTCGCCAGCAGCAGGTGTGAAATAGTCGCCAGTTGCCATATCGACGAATGCAGTCCTGAGGTTCTGTCCGAGAGTGACTTTGCGGTGGTGTTCGGCGGTGACGGCAGTATTATCTCGGCGGCCAGGAGCTTGGCCCAGAGCAGTGTCCCTGTAATCGGAGTGAACCTCGGCAAGCTCGGGTTCCTTGCCGAATTCAGCGCAGACGAGCTTAAGCAGAACCTCGACGACATTCTCGGCGGCAGGGCTCGAATAGAAAAACGGATGATGCTCGATTGTACGGTCTTCGACGGCAAGAAGGACAGATTTCGTTCTCAGGCCGTGAACGATGTGTTTATCACGGCAGGGCCGCCGTTCAGGATGATAGAGCTGAGAATTACGGTGGACGGTCAGCGGCTGGCGGATTGTGTAAGCGACGGCCTGATTATCTCGACCCCGACCGGCTCGACTGCCTACAATATGTCGGCCGGCGGACCTATACTATCGGGGAAGATGGAGGCCATGGTGGTGACCTCGATATGTCCCCACTCGCTGAGCTTCAGGCCGATAGTTATAAATGCGGACAGCAGGATTGAGGTATCGGCGGTGCATCTCAACGACGGCTCGTCGGTTCTGGTTGACGGCCAGGTTTCGGCGCCGCTGGGAATGGCCGACGTGGTACGGATTGGCAGGGCGAAAGAGGCGTTTTTGATTGTCAATAACCCGCTTCGGACCGAGTGGGATACCCTGGCCGGTAAGCTGGACTGGGCTGGAAAGCCAAAGTACAAGGGCGTTTGAGACGATATTTGGGATGGGTTCCCGTTTTACATTGGCAAAACGGGGCCGTTGAACATACTGCAGAACTGTTATGTAGTAGGTATTATGAGGACTGAGGTATCGAAAATTTGGGCGTTGTTGATATTTAGCCTGGTTGCCACCGTTTTCGCACAAAACGGCAGTACTCTGACTAACCCGTCTGTAGGCAGTCCGGTGGGCACGGGCACAGTTCCGGTAACGACTTATCGCAACGGGCTTGTAACCTCGCCGAACCCGATTGACCGCACCAGCGACATGGTGGTTACCGGTAATGTGGGCGGAGGCAGAAACTTCCAGGGGTACCTGCCTTATAATGCGATAAGTGATTTCGGAGGCCCACTCGGTTCGGGAACGCTCGACGATTTTCTCAGAAGGTCCACGGTTCCGCAGAATTATTACAGCGGCGGAGTCGCTCCGTTTTATTCGCAGACCAGCACCGTAACCTACATCGTTCCAGGGACTAATATGGTTGTTGTGCCGCCTTCCGAAAAAATCAGGACCGATAGGCATGAATTGATGCTCAACACAGAAGTGGGCGTTAGGCCGAATCTCGAGAATTATAACCAGCAAAACTACTACACGAATTTGAACAAGTTCGGATACCTGCCTATGGAGGCCGAGCAGGCAGAGCTGAACCTGTCGCCGAGGGAAGAATACCAGGCTGAGAAAGAGCGCTGGCAGGAAAGATACCAAAAGCAGCAAGAGCAATTTACCGAGCAATTGAGAGAGCTTCGCAAAGACACCGAAGAATTCCAGCAGCGGCTTAGTGGTGAGAACCAGGAAGTGAAGCCCTCGATTAAACCCGATTCTAAAACATCATACGAACAGGCATTAGAAATAACAGAAAAACCTCAGGAGCTGCTCGAGCCGGAGCTGCCGGGCTTGCCGAAGCAGCCCTTCGAGCAGGAACGGCCGCAACCTGAAAAGGTTGACGTCTATGAAAAGATGCTCCAGGAGTACGAGGAGATTCAAAAGGCTAAAGAAGAGCTTTTCCCTGGTGCCGAAGAAGAGCCAGCCGAACAGACGGATTCGCAAGAGGCTTTGCCCGGCACAGGTCTGTCAGGAAGGAAGCTCGAGTATAAACAACCATCGAGGATTACACCGGCCCCTGAGGCTGCTCCGCAGCCGGATGAGAAGAGGCCGACCTCTGAGCTGGAGTTTATGGCCCGGGCTCAAAGGGTGCTGTCTGAGCGGCAGACGTTTGCCGTTTATTCGCAGGACAAGTTCAACCGGTATATGCATGCGGCTGAACAGTACATGCAGCAGGGCAAGTACTATATGGCTGCCGATGCTTATTCGCTTGCATCAATTTATAAACCGCTGGACCCGCTGGCCTACGCCGGGAGAAGCCATGCCCTGTTCGCAGCCGGTGACTACCTGAGCAGCGCACTGTATCTGAGCCGTGCCATCGAGATGTTCAACGGGTACGTCGATTTCAAGATTGACATTGTTGCCATGATAGGTGATATGGACACGGTCGAAAAGAGAATCGCCGACATCAAAGAATGGATTGAGCTAAGTTCTGCGCCGGAGCTGCAGTTCCTGCTGGCGTATATTTATATGCAGCTCGACCGCCTGGACAAGGCCTCGGAGGCTGTCAACGCTGCTTATGAAAAGATGCCGGATGTGCCGGCTGTCGGCCTGCTGAAAGCGGCTATCGAAAAACGGCTCAATCGGTAAGTTTCGCCGGTCAGACCGGCACCGGGTAACCACAAAGCCAATGATAAGGCTCAACACTTCCCCTGAGATAGAGCACTACTTCGAGAACGATGGTCTGCTCGCGCGTGCTTTGCCCAAATTCGAACCGCGGGCACAGCAGGTCCGAATGGCCTGTGCGGTTTATCAGGCCCTTCTGAACGGTCGCTGCCTGGTGGTCGAGGCGGGAACGGGCATAGGCAAAAGCTTCGCATATCTTATCCCGGCCATACACAATCTAACAAAAAGCGGAGGCAAAACACTTATCAGCACTTTTACCATTACGCTGCAGGAACAGCTCATAAACAAGGACATACCTGCTCTGGCTAAAGTGCTGCCACAGAGTTTTTCGGCGAAGCTGGCTAAAGGAAGAGCGAACTATCTTTGCCTTCGCCGGTTGAAGTTCGCACTTCGTCGCGGCAGGAGCCTGTTTACCCGGATAGCCGATGAGCTCGAGGAGATAAACCGCTGGTCCGGCCGAACCGGTGACGGCTCGCTGAGTGATTTACCTTGTGTCCCGTCGGCCGAGGCGTGGGATGCGGTACGAAGCGAGCACGGCAACTGCCCGGCTGCAAGGTGCAGTCATTTCAAAGACTGTTTCTGGCGAAAGGCAAGGCGGCAGCTCGATACCGCCGATATAATTATTGCCAACCATGCGCTGATGTTCAGCGACCTGGTGCTCAAGAACCAGGGCCATTCACTGCTGCCGGAGTACAACTTTGTTATCATCGACGAAGCCCACAATATCGAAACTGTCGCACAGGACCACTTCGGTATAGATATAAGCAATGGGCGTCTGGGCTATCTGCTCGATAAATTGTACAACAGCCGTACAAAGAGCGGCCTGCTTGCATATAACAAACGGGCCCAAAGGGCGGTTGGCCTTGTGGAAACCGTCAGGACGGCCGGCCGAAGATTTTTCAAAAATGTTCGCAACTGGTACGAGCAGAACGCACAAGAAACCGGCGGCAGATGCTACAGCAACTTTGTCGATGATAATCTGTCGGGACATTTGAAGCTTCTGCGGACCGAACTTTCGTCTTTGGCGAACAAGGCCGACGATACCGACGAAAAGTACGAGACTATCAGGTATGCGAATCTGGCTGCCGAGCTTATTGTCGACCTTCAGAACTTTATCACCCAGCAATTGTCAGAGCAGGTTTACTGGATTGAGCCGGGTAGCCGAAAAGGCTCGGCTGTAAGACTCAAAAGCGCGCCGTTGAACGTTGGCGAGGATGTCAGAAGGACGCTTTTTAACGTCTATGAATCTGTTGTACTAACATCCGCTACTTTAAGCTGTGACGGCCCCCGCTCTTGTCTTCGACAAGAAGACGCGGGGAGTGATTTTGATTTTCTTGCAGGCCGGATAGGTCTTGAGGAGTTTGATGGATTAAAGCTCGGCTCACCGTTCGATTATCAAAAGCAGGTTACTCTTTATATTGAAAAAGACCTGCCGGACCCGAACGGGCCGGATTTTATAGATTCCGCCGCGGCGGCAATTCAGAAGTACGTCGAGAAGACAAACGGCAGGGCATTTGTTCTTTTTACCAGCTACGAAATGCTTAATAAGGTTGCCGAAAAGACCGCCGCCTGGTTCGGCGAGCGGGGTTTTAACTTTTTGTGCCAGGGCGACAGATTCGACCGTGGTACGCTGCTTAAGAAATTCAAGGCGCACGATAACAGCGTCCTGTTCGGGACCGACAGCTTCTGGCAGGGTGTGGATGTGCCCGGTGCGGCCCTGAGTAATGTAATAATCGCGAAATTGCCCTTTGCCGTGCCGAACCATCCTTTGGTCGCAGGCAGGGTCGAGCAAATCAGGCAGCAGGGCGGTAATCCCTTTTTCGAATATCAACTGCCGTCTGCGATTATCAAATTCAAGCAGGGCTTCGGGAGACTCATCCGCAACAAGACCGACACGGGTATTGTGGCGGTGCTCGACGGCAGGATTATTAATAAGAGATATGGTCAGCGGTTTCTGTCTTCAATTCCACAATGCAGGATTGAAGTTGTTGCTGGTTAATTTGTGAGTGGTTAATTGTTATACATCGTGTTCAATCAATCTTGGTATGTACCGGGACTAATTAACCATTTAACTAATTAACCAATAACTTATATTGTGACGGCCTTTAGCCTTTCGCGAGTGTCAACCTCGGTCTCGGTCTGTTCGCCCGGTTTAAACGGCAGCGGCTCGGCAAACTGCACTGCTATCCGTCGTACATAGGCGTTGACTTCATCGACTCTGCAGATTTTGCCTGTTCGGGTGAAACTGGCCAGGCCGAAGGAGCTGTCTGAATCGAATTGTGGCACACTGAATCGCGCGGTCACGTCCTGACCTGGACAGGGGCAACACTGGTCGCTATAACAGGTAAATGCTGCGCCGTTGCTTGATACGTCAACCATCTGGCCTTGCGAAAGAACCTCGTCAAAATCTTCGGCAAACCAGACGGGCCAGTGATAACGAAGTCTGCGTTCTTTTCTTCTCTCGGAGTTTTCTTCCATTTTCCTGCTCCTGCAAAAACCATTGTTGCTGCAAACATCGACAAATAAGGAGCGGCGCTTAACGGCAGTATCCGAAAAAATATACACTTACAGGACGGAAACCTGCGATTTGCCCCCTTTGGGCCTCGAAATGCATTACGGCCGATAGCCGCTTCGGATTCTTTTATCCGAAGCAGGAAAAGATGTTCCTATAACTTCAGGATGTAAGCCGGCGGACCAGCCGTATAAACTGCTCGCCCCTTTGTTGATAATTATCAAACATGTCATAACTGGCACAGGCGGGACTGAGCAAAACCACATCACCTGCCTGGGCTGTCCCGTTTGCCGTCTCAACTGCATCGGCGAAAGATTTACAAATCTCGATTGCGACCTTTTTTCCGCGGGAAGCTGCTTCAACAGCCGCTTTAATCTTTTCGGCAGTGTCACCGGTGAGAACGACAGCCCGTGTCCGGTCGGCTATTGTTATCCCTAACTGCTCGAAGGGCAGCTTCTTGTCGTATCCACCCGCGATTAAAACCACCCTTCGACCTCGCTCAGGACAGGCCGGTTCTTCAAACGCCTCGAGTGCTGCGATTGCGGCTTCGGGAGTGGTTGCCTTCGAATCATTAAACCATCTGACGCCGTTGTGTTCGGCTATGAACTGCAGGCGATGAGGCAGTGCTTTGAAATCCCCTACACAGTCTGCCACAGCCGATTCATCGACGCCGAAAAGACCTGCGATAGTCATTGCACCGGCCAAGTTGGAAAGATTACAATTGCCGGGCAGAGTGAATTGCCTGCGGACCCCTGAGGGGACGTCGTCTGCGCCGTAAGTCAAACATTTTCGGTTCGGCTGTTTTTTGTATTTCTCACACCACATGGCTGCAATGTCATCTTCGCGGTTGAATATGGATATTACCGGCTGGTTTTGCCCGGGTTTTTGACATGCGAAAAGCAGTTCCTTGGCTGCGCAGTATTTTTCAAACGTGTCGTAACGGTCCAGGTGATTGGGTAAAAGATTTGTAAGCAGTGCAACCTGCGGCGCCTTTTGCTCGGCTGCTAACTGCTCAATCTGAAAACTCGAAAGCTCGAGCACTACCAGGTCATTTGCTTCGATCTCATCCAGCAGCACCAGCAATGGTTCATTGCCTATGTTGCCGCTGAGCCGGACCTTTCCGTAATGCGTTTTACTTGCGCTTCGCAGCAGGTGAGCTGTAAGGGCGGCGGTTGTGCTCTTGCCGTTCGAGCCGGTTATGCCGATAATCGTGGCCGGGCACAACTCAAAAAATATGCCCATTTGCGAGGTGACGATATTGCCGCAGCCTGCGGCAATTTTCAGAAACCTGTTCTGTAAGGCAACCGCAGGATTTGCAATGACGATATCTGCATTTTCGAAGTCATCTTCGCGGTGGCAGCCCAGGTGATACTCGATATTAGGATACGCACTTAGCTGCGCTAATGAAGCGGCAAGCTCATCGGCCTCGGCCAGGTCCGTCACTACCACGTTCGCGTCTTTGGTTGCCGCAAACTTTGCGGCGTCGAGGCCGCCGCCGAATCGACCCAGGCCCATAACAAGTACGGTCCTGCCTGATAAGAGACCATTATCCATAACCTGTTTCCGTTTTTTCGAGCTACGGTTTTTCCGGTACGAAGTGGATTGTTAGCTTTTCTGATTCGATTTTTATGTTGTCTATGCGCACTTTTTTGTCCTCGATTTCGAACACCGGCTCGAAGGGCTTATCCAGCAGCAGTGCAGTCATAATCTTAGCCCGCCAGTCGTCCTCTTCTAACCGGCTGCGTGCAGCTTCGTTATTGTAGAGCGCCCCGGCGATAAGCCTGGCGATAGTGGTAACACTAACGGCACCTATTTTTACTTTGGTCACGTCCAGATGCAGCAGGCCTTGTCCATCAATGTAGCCTGTCCCATCGATGACAACGAACAATTCAACCGTGTCGAGGTTGACCATTCCACGGAGCATGATGATGTCAGGGGCAAATTTGACTTCGGGTGTGGCGAACGATGCTTCACCGACCTGTTTTGGCCAGCCTGAGCGGGCAACTATGTCGCCGACTCCCTCGGCGGTGATGAGAAGGTCGAAAGGCTCACCGAGCTGAGCGCCGTTATAGAGGTCCTGGCTGATTACGTGCGTGAGATATTTGCTGACCTGCCTGTCTTCGATTGCCTGCGGCGGTTCATATCCGGAAGGCTTGTGTAATAATAGTAGCGTAGTTATTGTCAGTGCGACTATTAAACCGGCAGCGGTCAGCAGAGAAAACTTCAGGGCGTAGCGCTTTCGCGGCCGGTTCTTTTGGCAGCCCCTGTTTTTTTCCTGCTCTATCAGTTCGTCTATGTGCATATAGTTAAAGGGTTAATTGATTTCCTGTTCAATATTCAATTTTCAATCCCATTTGGGCCTTGCCTAAAACCTGACGTGCGATTATAGTAAGCGGCTCGTTTGTTGAAAAGGTTTTTAAATCCGAGCTTTGTTTTGTAATAAAGGTAAGAAAAGTTATGTCGAACCATTTTGCCGACCGTCTTTGTGATGCCGTCAAAAACAGAAGAACCTCGCTGATAGTCGGGCTGGACCCGGTTTACAGCAGGCTGCCCGAGGCCATAAGAAGCCATCGGTCGATGAATGACGAAAATGATGCTGCTGCCGCCGTTGATGCTATATTCGATTTTTGCACCCAGGTGACACGTATAATCGCACCTCTCGTGCCAGCCGTGAAAATTAATGTTGCCTTTTTTGAGAAGTATCTGTGGGAGGGCCTGGAGACTTTTTATTCTCTTATCAGCGAGGCTGAGGACCTCGGCCTTGAGATTATCGCCGACGTTAAACGAGGCGATATCGGTCACACCGCCGAGTTGTACGCCGCAGCCCATTTGCAGAATCCGGAGATGGTCGGCCTGGAAGATACGATTACCGCCGACGCAATTACGATAAGCGGTTTTGCCGGTGTCGAAGGCATAAAACCATTTGCCGACATGGCCAACAAGCAGGGCAAGGGTGTTTTTGTCTGGGTGCGTTCGAGCAATCCGGGCGGTGCGGCGATTCAGGATTTTGCAGGTGCCGACGGCCGCAAGCTCTATCAGCAAATGGCGGAGATTGTCAATAACGTAGCCTGCGAAAAAGAACGAATCGGCGACAGCGGATACAGCAATGTCGGCATGGTTGTGGGAGGTCTTGGCTCGAATGAGGCAGCAGACCTTCGACGTCAATACGACAAGATCTGGTTCCTCGTTCCCGGCTTCGGCTCGCAGGGAGCATCGGCGAAGGATTGTGTGAGGCTGTGCAAGCCCGACGGGACCGGCGCACTTATAAGCGCCTCTCGGTCAATAATTTACGCATACGAAAGGCCAAAATACAAAGAGCAGTTCGGCGACGACTGGAAAAAGTGCATTGAGCAGGCTGTTATCGACGCCAAAGTCGAGCTGGCCAACGCAATGGCCACGCTGCTTTGACCAAGTTATAGCAGCCCATCTGTAGTTAACGGGCTGAATTAAAATGAAGAAGTTGAACGTCTTCTTTTCTGCTTTTTTTGAATCTGCGGGAAGCGGATGTCTATCACGCTTGATTACAGGATTCTGATGCCCGTCTTGGCCTCATATAGCGAGAAATTCGTGAAGCAAGTATTGTTAGCCGAGGCTGCACATAATGCGGGCATAAATATTCAGGCCAAGAGCTCTTTTATAGAAGCACTTAAGGTCCCACTACAGTCCGCCAAAATATTCTTTGGGAATTATGCGTTTGTGCGAGCTG
>CAZFHM010000050.1:0-12619 GCA_964518825.1 uncultured Pirellulales bacterium | reverse complement strand
ACATCGACCTGATGGTGGTTGCTGATACTGATATTCCGCCATTGGAAAGATACGGAGCCGTGCGAAAGGTAATCGGTGATTTCCCTGCGGGATTCGATATCATCGTGGAAACGCCGGATGAATACGAAAAATGGCGTAATGTAGTAAACCATATTGTTTACTTCGCAGAGAAATACGGGAAAACAATTTATAAAAAAGATTGTTCTCGAGAAGCTATTGCCAAAACACAACAAAATTTTTGATAAAGTTGTTCTTGGTGTCTTAGTGCCTTGGTGCCTTTGTGTTAAAAGCAAAAAGGTTGATTCCCGGAATGTGAAATTATGAACCACGAGACTATTGCAATCCTTGATTTCGGCAGTCAGTATGTTCAGCTTATTGCGAGGCGGGTGCGCGAGCAGAATGTCTATTCCGTTATCTGTCGCAACGACGTTTCCGCTGAGGAGCTGGCGAAAATGAACCTCAAAGGCATCATCCTTTCCGGCGGCCCGGCCAGCGTCAACGACCCAGGCGCGCCGCAATGCGATGAAAAAATCTTCGCTCTTGGCGTTCCCGTACTCGGCATCTGCTATGGCATGCAGCTTGGCTGCTCAATACTCGGCGCAAAGGTAATCGGAGCAGAAAAACGTGAATACGGCAGAACGTCACTTCAAATCACGGATAATAGTGACTTATTAGCGAATCTGCCTGATACCGTTCAGGCCTGGGCCTCCCACGGCGACCAGGTAGGCTCGCTCAGTAAAGATTTCGCCAGTCTCGCAACAACGGACAATTGCCCCTTCGCCGCCGTACGCCATAAATCAAAGCCCTTCTACGGCGTGCAGTTTCACCCCGAAGTCTCGCACACGCCCAGGGGTACACAAATTCTTCGCAACTTTCTGTATGACGTCTGCAAATGCACCGGCGACTGGAAAATGAGCGATTTTGTCGAAGATACATTGAATAATATCCGCAGGCAGGTTGGTGACGCAACTGTAGTATGCGGCCTATCAGGCGGCGTCGATTCGTCCGTCGTCGCTTCGCTATTGCATCGCGCCATCGGCGACAAACTCATCTGCATCTTCGTCGATAACGGCCTATTGCGAAAAAACGAAAAACAGCAGGTCGTCTCGACCTTCAAAGACCATTTCCATATCGATTTGCGAGTCGTTGATTGGTCGAAGCAGTTTTTGACAAAATTAAAAGGCGCCACCGACCCGCAGCAGAAAAGAAAAATCATCGGCCATGAGTTTATAGAGGCCTTCAAGTCCGAAGCCCTGAAAATTCTCGCCCCCGCGTCTCCCGACGCGAGTCGGGGCGGCGGGAAAAATGCAAAGTTTCTCGCGCAGGGCACACTGTATCCCGACGTAATCGAATCAGGCCACAAGGACGGCAACCCCGCAGCCAATATCAAACTCCATCACAACGTCGGAGGTCTGCCCGCTGAGCTGGGCTTCGAATTAGTCGAGCCTCTGCGTGACTTGTTCAAGGACGAAGTGCGACGCGTAGGCGAATATCTCGGCCTGCCGGAAGATATAGTCTGGCGGCATCCGTTCCCCGGTCCCGGCCTGGCTGTAAGAATCATCGGCGAAGTCACGCCCGAAAGGCTCGAAGTACTGCGGCAGGCCGACGAAATTTTAATCGATGAAATCAAATCAGCCGATTTATATAGAAAGATAAGTCAGGCCTTGTGCGTGCTTGTGCCGGTCTCCACTGTGGGGGTCATGGGCGACGAACGCAGTTACGAGGATGTCATCGCGATTCGCTGTGTCGAAACGGTCGATTTTATGACCGCCGATTTCTCGCAGTTGCCCTACGAAGTGCTCGGCACAATATCGAGCAGAATCATAAACGAGGTTCGCGGCGTCAATCGTGTTGTCTATGATATTTCGAGTAAACCGCCTGCGACAATCGAATGGGAATAGACCGACGCAAAGCGTCGGGAAATTCGAAATACTAATCTCGAAACACTAAACAAATTCAAAATATAAATGACCGAAACTTAAAAAACACTAACAACCACTATAGGTCTTTGTTTTGAACATTTGGATTTTGGGGCATTCGAATTTGTTTCGGATTTAGTATTTAGAGATTAGAATTTGCAGGTATTGGGATTTCGTTGTAGGGAAATAGATGCGTTACGGACGGTTATTCAACATCTTCTGCTGCCTGGTAATAATATCCTCCGCGTTTGCGCAGCAGGACGATACAACATATCCGCCCAAACGTGACTGGGTCAAGTCACTCTGGAACGAGCGGCACGCCTGGCCGGACCGGCTGTGGGAAGATTCGGTCGATACTTTCACCGAGCCGAACAATATCTGGCTGCTGTCATTTGCCGGCGCCGCAAGTATCGTTATGCACAACAGCAGCGCCGACGACGACATCCAGAGAAGCGTCGAAAGACACCGCATCATCGACGGTTTCTTCAGCGAATCACTGAACGTTGTCGGCAGTCCCGGAACACATTTTGCCGCAACAGGTCTTTGGTATGCCCTTGCCGTCCAGAACAACGACACCATGAACGAAGAACGCGCATGGACTATGATGACCGCCCTTACAATAAACAGTCTGGTTACCGTAGGTCTGAAAGCTGCGCGAGGTAACGAAAACCCCAATGGCGACAAATGGGCCTGGCCCAGCGGACACACCTCAAGCTCTTTCACCGTCGCTGCTGTCCTCGATGAATACTACGGCCCGAAGGTCGGTATTCCTGCTTACGTGGGAGCAACTTTCGTCGCCTATCGAATGGTCGAAGAGGGTGACCACTGGATGAGCGACGCCGTTTTCGGCGCAGCATTAGGCTGGGCAGTAGGCCACTCTGTTGCCGGCAAACACATGGATATGGAAATCGCCGGCTTCGAACTTGTGCCCATGCCGCCGACTATGACCGGCGAACCAACCATAGGCTTGTCTCTCCTGAAACAATTTTAGCAAATCCTGTTGCTGACAGGTACCGTTCTGGATTTGACCCGGAGGGGCGAAGAATCTCTTGATACTCTGCCGCAGTTAGGCGAAAATCGTCGGCAAAGACCCCAGGTAAGCGGGGCTTCTTAAGGAGGATTTGCTGATGGTGCCAAAAGCAGCTAAGAAATTGTCGCCGGTCAAAAGGGTAGCAATGTTTCTTCTTCTTGGCCTGGTAATGCTTGTAAGTTTCGCAGCGACGTTCCTGATTGTCCGCTTTCTCACCGGCCCGCGGCAGGTAAGCGAGGCAAATGAGGCTCCCAGAGGAATCGCCGTAATAGGGTACGCGGTCTTTATTTTTTTCGTGGGATGCTTTTTCTCCATCGCCGGCGCGGCAGCGTACGCGGTGATTTTGAAGACCCGGTGTTTTACCTTCGATTTCACCAAACCTTTTTGGAACTCGTTCAAAAAGAAACTCTATCTGATGCATATCGTTGTTACAGTGCTGATTGGGATGGCAGCAGCAGCCTTTGCTTCTATGGTTTTCACGCCTTTGTTGACCCTGGCCGGACTGCCGTTCGAAATTTCGGCTATCGTTCCGTTGCTGGGTGCTTTTGTCCTGGTCCAGTTTCTGACTATCTGGATAAATATCTGGCAGCCTCTGGAAAAATCGGTAACGAAAAAGAGGATGACAGCCTGCGGTATATCGCAGGAGGATATTGACAGAGGGATGTATACCGGCATTTCCGACCCGGCAAAGAGCAGCCTCAAAAAAATGACCATGGTTGAAGAGGATGTTGGAATGCTCTGGCTGGTGGACGAAGGGCTCGTCTACAGGGGAGATGCCGGCAGTCTTAGGATTCGGCGAGAGCAGCTAATCGAAGTGGAGCGAGTCGTAGACAAAGGCAGTATGTCTGCGTATGCCGGAAATGTGCATGTCATCCTCCGGTTTAGAACAAACGACGGCGCAGAACGCAGGATACGCCTGCACAGCGAAGGCAACTGGACAATTGGCCGTATGGCAAAGGCGTCAGACGGTTTGGCGGAAAAACTTATTCGCTGGAAACAGGGGCAGTCTGCTCAAACTGAAGTAACCATTTAACCAATCACCAATTACGCGGAGGTGTTTTTTTATTGTCAAATCATCTGTGCATCGTATAATTCCCTGCGATTAGTGTGCTTTTTTCAGCACGAGTCGTTGACGGTGCGGCGAAGGAGAAAATGCGATGGAAGAGCTTGTTCCCAGTAAGGTATTCCTGACCAAAGGCGTCGGCAGGCACAAATATCGGCTAAAATCATTCGAGATGGCCCTGCGCAAAGCCGGCGTCGCACAGCAGAACCTGGTGCAGGTCTCCTCAATCTTGCCGCCTAAGTGCAAAATCATCAGCAGAGAGGCCGGCCTCAAGCTGCTCACCCCAGGCGCCATCAATTTCTGTGTCCTCGCCAGAATCGATACCGACGAGTACGACAGGCTCATTGCCGCCTCGGTCGGTCTTGCGATACCAAAGGACCGCAACAACTGGGGCTATCTATCTGAAGTCCACGAATATGGAATGAATAAGAAACAGGCCGCCGATATGTCCGAAGACCTCGCCGCGGGTATGCTCGGAACGACCCTCGGAATGGAGCTCGACCCCGACCAGGCCTGGAGCGAAAAAGAACAGGTCTATAAGTCCACCGGCCTTATCATTCGCACAAGCAATATAACCCAGACCGCAACCGGCCGGCAGGGCATCTGGACAACGGTCGTTGCAATGGCCATGCTCCTGTTCGACTATTAACCATTTTCTCGATACCGGGTGCTCGATGCTTGCCTTTGGTGACTTCGACGATAAGTTCCGCAATCGCGATACCGCAAAGGTGGTCCTGCTGCCGGTGCCGTACGACGCCACCAGCACATACGTCAAAGGCTCTATAAACGGCCCTTCTGCAATTCTCGACGCCTCATATCAGCTTGAAAACTACGACATCGAAACCGGCGCCGAGCCTTACAAAGCCGGAATCTATACCGACAAACCGATAACAGAAAACTCATCGCCGCAAAATTTGGTCGCAGCCGTACATAAAAAGGTCAGCGAACACCTTGCCCTGGATAAACTCGTCGTTACCATCGGCGGCGAACATTCGGTAAGCATCGGAAGCATCAAGGCCCACGCGGAAAAATTCGAAAACCTGTCCGTCCTGCAGCTTGACGCACATAGTGATTTACGCAACGACTATCAGGGCTCGAAGTTCAACCACGCCTGCGTCATGGCCCGCGTAAAAGAATTCTGCCCAATCGTCCAGGTAGGCATCCGCAGTATGGACATTTGCGAAATGAAATCTATAGACCGTGGGCGTATTTTCTTCGCGGAGGATATTTACAACGACCGCAGCTACATCAGCAAAGTAATAGACCAGCTCACGGACAACGTCTATATCACAATCGACCTTGACGTGTTCGACCCTTCGGTAATGCCCTCGACCGGCACACCAGAACCGGGAGGCCTGTTATGGTATGACGTGCTTGCAATTCTAAAAGCTGTATGCGGGAAGAAAAATGTCGTCGGGTTTGATGTAGTCGAGCTTTGCCCTAACGAAAACAACAAGGCCCCCGACTTCACCGCCGCAAAACTTATCTACAAACTCCTCGCTTACAGATTCGCAAACTAAGCGCTACTTTCCTTCGAACCACTGATTCGCAAACGCTGCGAAGTCCGCAAAGTCAACAACACCGTCGCCGCCGTAAGGCTCTATATCCGCGTTGAGATATGTCGAACCCTGGCCGAGCCAGAACTCGACAAATAATGCTGCATCGTACTCATCGATAATGCCGTCTCCCCAGGCCGGTGAAATATCGACTATCGCGTTATAATCGTCTGAACCTCTCGTACTTTTCCACGCCGCCGCCAGTATCGCCCAGTCACTGAAATTCACGCGCCTGTCCAGATTGAAATCAACGTCCGCTCCCAGCAATTCCAGCACCCACTCATCGCTGAGAATGGCAAGGTCGTAAAGGTCGATGCCCTCCGGGCACGCAAAATCGGCAGCTAAATACTCCACTGCCAGATGCGGATAATCAATCCCGTCCTCACACATCCGCCACGTATTCCGCAAAGGCTGATTATCAGATGTCACTATATCCCAATCGGCGTCTGCGAAAGTAGCACCCAGCTTCAGATTCGCCGTCGATTCACCTGTTAAACCATAGGGGTCGTTCCCGTCGCCTATACCCGCAAGCGTCGGATTGAGTTGGTTGTCATAGAAGCAGCCGGTATATGTCCCTTGCGAACCACTGCCGATAAATGCACCGATGTTACTGCCCAGACCGCCCACCAGATTGGCTGAATAACTGTTCACGATGTGTCCGTTGTCGTTTACGGCCGCCAGACCTCCGACAATCGAGAACGCTTCAATTTGTGTACCGGATGTGTAGCAGTTGACGACGACACCGCCGCTGACATCGCACGCCAGGCCGCCGGCGTGCTGGAATAACGCATAGACACTGCCGCCTGTAACCCGGCAGTTCTCAATTCTGCCCGTTGCCGGTTCCTGTTGAACACCGTCGCCAATCAGCCCCACCAGGGTTCCCACAAGACCGAATCCGGTGACATCAGGCTCCAAAAGGCCGAGATTCTTAACAACTGCGTCCCTGTCGAGGTATCTGAACAGCCCGACCACGACTTCGTCCGATTCAAAGGTGAAGCCGGAAATAACATGTCCGCGGCCGTCAAACACACCCGAAAAAGGCGTAGAGTTGTCCTCGCCTATAAGATTAAATTGGGTCCCCGTGTAAACGCTCAGGTCGATATCGGCCATAAGGGCAAAGTGCCTGCCCCAGTCGCCGGGATAGAGACCTATCTCGTTCATCTGCTCTGCTGTATATATAAGGTATGGCTGCTCGGCCGTACCGTCGCCGCCGCCGTACTCGGCAACGCATGGAAACACCACAAGCCAAGACAGCAAAAGCGCAAAGCGAATAACTCTAAAACCGATTCTTACCATCCCCAAGACAAGTGCCGGCCGGTGCGGCACCCTCCACCTTATATTAGCTGATATTGTACCAGCACCCCGGTGAAAAAGCAAGATAAAACGAAATACCTTTGATACCCGCCCGCCGTACAGCCGATAATCTCAGAAGCTAATCCGCTGTACGATTTAGTGGATTAAAATGAATTGAAAAATAATGCTCCGAAGATAAACTATCCGATTATCATAACGTTACTTTTGTGGACAAAAGCACAATGCCGGATTTTAAGATTGAACCTGCGACCAGAATAAAGCGTCTGCCTCCGTATTTATTCGGACGGCTCAACGCCCTAAAGCTCGCCAAGCGCCAGGCCGGTGCCGATATAATCGACCTTGGCATGGGCAATCCCTCCGACGGTGCGCCGCAGATTGTTATCGATAAGCTAATAGAAGCCGCAAAGGACCCGCGCAATCATCGCTATAGCGCGTCACGCGGCATAAAGAATCTCCGCGGCGAAATCGCCAAGAGATACGCCAAACTCTGGAACGTTCAGCTCGACCCGGAGCATGAGGTGCTGGCCTGCATCGGCTCCAAGGAGGGTTTTAGCCACATGTGCCTTGCCATGATGGGCCCGGGCGATACCGCCGTTGTGCCCGACCCGGCCTTTCCAATACATAATTACGCCGTGGCCCTTGCCGGCGCAAACGTTATCAGTGTGCCGCTCGGCAACGACGAGAAGTTCATCAACAAAATCGCAGGCGTGATGGAGCATCTCTACCCTAAGCCGAAGCTGTTGATTCTGAACTTCCCCCATAACCCGACTGCTATGACCGTTGACGAAGGTTTCTTCGAGCCGGTCGTTGCTCTTGCCAAACGTTTCGGCGTCGCGGTAATTCACGACTTCGCATACGGCGAGACCTGCTTCAACGGCTACAAGGCCCCGAGCTTCCTCTCGGCAAAAGGGGCTAAGGAAGTCGGCGTCGAATTTGTAACGCTCAGCAAACCGTACAATATGGCCGGCTTCCGTATAGGATTTGCTGTGGGCAATAAAGAAATGATTGACGCCCTCGCCACTATAAAAGGTTACTACGATTACGGCATCTTCCAGGCCCTGCAGATTGCCGGAATAATCGCGCTGCGCCACTGCGACGATTTTATCGTCCAGCAGAACGAGCGTTATCGAATTCGTCGTGACGTAGTCTGCGACGCTCTGACGCGCATCGGCTGGCAGGTCGAAAAACCGCGCGCAACAATGTTCGTCTGGGCAAGGGTCCCGGATGAGCACCTGCGGGGCAAAGGAACTATCGATTACGCGATGGACCTGATGGACCACGCCGAAGTAGCTATCGCGCCGGGCAGGGCGTTCGGCGAAAATGGGGAAGGCTATATGCGAATCGCACTGGTCGAAAACGAGCAGCGATTGCGACAGGCCGTCCGCAACATCAGCCGGTTCACCCAGGAAAAACCAATCAGGAAAAAGAAACAATAACCGGTCAACCGCAATGACCTGCGAAATCCCCGTTATTCGAAACTTACCTGTATCGATTTTTCGCCCTTGCTGAGGGTCACTTTCTTTTCCTGCCCGTTCGAGCTGATTACATAATCGCCGTAGAACCCGCGCGTTTTGAATGTCCCCTTGTCATCAGCCTTGCCGGAAGCTTTGGTCCACCACTTATCAAAAACAAGGTCGCGATAAGCCTCGGCCTGTGCCGTAGCTGTCCAGTCTTTTTGCCACATTGCCGTATGAGGCATCCAGTGGTCGCCCGCCCAGAAACCCCACATTACAATCGCTTCGATTTTCGGATGTGCGAAGAAGATGGGGAAAACCCTTTGAAGCTCTTCGGCCATTCCCTCTTCCGTATCGGCGGCGAAAAGACATTCGGTTATTTTAATCGGCAGCTCGAATTTTGACAGCTCATCGAGCGTCTTCTGGACGTCCCTGCTCTTGGTTTCGGCCCTTCCGGAAGAGTCGTTTTTGCGCGAAGAGATAAAATGCGCCTGACAGCCGATACCGTCGATAGGGACGCCGTTGGCCAGAAAGTTTTCAATTTGTTCGATGTAACTGCCTCTGTTGTAACCGCCTTCGACGAGCACGCCGTAATCATTAACGAACAGGGTGGCATTCGGATTTCCCGCCTTGGCCATATAGGCCATTTCATTGACAATACCGTACCCAAGCCGACGCCGGAAAAAGGTGCCGTTAATCATTTCATTATTCAAATCGAATTCTTCAATGCGCCCCTTGAAATGTTCCGTAACGCCGACCGCGCGTTTGTGGACCGCCTCGCGAAGGTCGTCATTGTTCAGCTTGCTCAGCCAGGGCATAATATATTTGTCCTTCTCCCAGAATATGCAGTGGCCGCGCATCGGTATATTAAGCTCATTACAAAGCTCCCATATCCTGTCCGCCATATAATAATCGACCGCGCCGCGCCTTACCTCGCAGTCGTACCATTTCAGCGCGTTCTCGTGCACCGCGTAGTTGAAATTCTCGCCCAGGATTTTCAGGTACATTTTTCTGTCATCGGCCGACATGGGATTACCGCTCTTTTCCGCAAGGCTGTCCGGAACCGCCGTGCCGAACAAAAATTCATGACGCACCTGCTCAACCTTAACTTCGGCCCCCGGCCTGGTCTTGACTGTGATATCGCCCATCCTGATTTGAGCTATCCGCGATTCGATTGCAGCCGGCGTTATCTTCGCTGCAATTTCGTCTTCTGCAAAACAGTTACTCACGATAAGTACCTCCGTAACCAGAAATAACAAAATCAGCTTCTTCATAATCCGCACTCCTTATTTGCGATTGAGCTGCCGTTTACATCCGCCGGTCAGTCGGCCATTTTAACCGCTCCCGCGAAAAAATCAAAGTCAAACCGAAACACCCGGTATCCGGTACTGCTTAAAAAAAGCCCCGCCGGCTTTCGCCGTCGGGGCCGACATTTTTTAATACCCTCTTAAAACGCTGCGTCAACGCTGAGTTGCGGGAATAAATCGTCTTTCACTTTTTACTTTTACTGGTCATTTGCGTCGGCTGCCTCCGAAGGACTTGGCCCATATACGCTCACGTCATCGACAAAAAAGTTCACTCCCGCATCGGGACCTTCGAAGTAAACATCGAGAGTTGTCAAAGTGCCGTCGACATCCAGCGTGAATTGCCCCGTCACCTCGACCCACTCGCCGTTCGTAGCCGTAACCTTGCCTACGTTGATATAATGGGTCCCTCCGTCGTCACTCTGTTCGACCGACACAATCACGTTATTGCTGTCGGCGTTTTCGAGCCTTACCCAACCGGATATCTGGTAAGCCTCTCCATCCATCATTTTGCCCATTACCGGCTGTTTTATCCCCTGCCAATTTTCG
Organism: uncultured Pirellulales bacterium; assembly: GCA_964518825.1. Lineage (GTDB taxonomy): Bacteria > Planctomycetota > Phycisphaerae > Sedimentisphaerales > Anaerobacaceae > JBBABK01. The sequence continues at coordinate 2,430 of CAZFHM010000050.1, read as the reverse complement.
GCCCTGTCATACACCTTCACGCTGCCCGAGCCGCCGTGTACCGGCTCTTTAGCCGCTTCGATTTGGCAGCCCCGACCGGACCAGTCGGCGACACCCTTTTCGAACCCGCCGTTCGTTAAAATATTGGTATCGCCATAACACGTCATTACAACTGTAAGAATTAAACATAACCCCAAATACTTGTTAAACATACAATCCTCCTTTCAACGAAAATATCTCAATAACCAGAAAATCTGTTTCGATACCCCTTAGCGCCGAAAGGGTAAACGTGAACAAGCAGATTATCTTCACCACCGCGAATGTCAAGACCTTTGTATATATTATTTCAGACCGTCGCAGGGCAGGGATTATTCCTGCTGCCGGGTTTCCTTCGATTCCAATAATATGGGCCGTTTTGCGATACCTGTCAGGGGCGTTGGCAAAAAGCCCTTTTTGCGCCGTTCGGAAGATACCGCTTTTTCGCCTTTTAAAATAGGCGGGAATTTTTAAGAAAGTTCTTGACATCAGGCCTTTAATATGGTCTAATACGCACATCAGCTTGGGGGCTGAGAAGACTCACGCAGTACAGAAAGTTCGTTCTTTGGTTTTATGCGTTTTTATTTCTGTCTGAGTCCCAATATCGCGGGACCGGACCTTCATTGGGAGTGGGGAGCAGAGAGTTTGAGTTCTTTAGGCCGCGGAAGTTCTGCGCATAGCGCGGATTTGCCGGCGGCCTGGCAGAGCTTGACTCAATAAGCCTTGCCAACATGTCCGGCGTAGTCCCGATGCCGTTTTTCGGGACGAAGTCGGAAGCAGGGCCGAATGCTCGGGGGCCTTAAGAAAACTCACCTGGTTTTATCGCGCAGTTTCCCTGCGCGCAGTGAGCCGTACGAGGCTTAGACGCGCAGTTAAAAGGGTTTAAGAAGTTATCTTTGGTCTTATTCAGTGAAGAAGGTGAATTTCGTGTTGCGTAAAACACTACTCATAACTTTGTTTTTATTTGTCATAGCCCTCGTTGCAGCGTCGCCGGCTGTTACAGAACCGCCAGTTCCCAGCTGGCCACGTGGCAGCGAGGGCGCCACTTATCAGATGTGGTCCTTCTCAAACGAAGACACCATCCCTGACGTATGGCAAAACGATTTTGGCAGTTATACCGAAGAGGGCATAGGCCTGTCGGTAAAGTCTTATGACTGGTTTGATTCTGTTCTGGACGCAGGGGGCGTTTACGCACTGTCGCACGAAATCGACGCCGTAATTCCGAACAATCCTGTGCCGAATGACCGCAAGGACATTCTAATCTATTTGGTTTGGAGGCCGGCGGCTGACGCAGCTATCGCAGGTTATGAGCGGAACCCGTATCTGCCGGACGCACCGCTGCTTGGAATATTACCTTTCTATAAAACTATCTCCTACAACGAAACTATCGACGAGAATGAATGGCACCACTCTACGTACGAGTTAACGATTGAGCCGAATCCCGACAAAGAGTGGATATCCATCAAAGGTAATATCCTCGTTGACTATCTTGCTATCGATACCATCTGCGTACCGGAACCAGCGACTATTGCGATTCTGGCTATAGGGGGATTGTTCGCCTTACGGTCGAGAAAATACAAAAACTAACTAATTAACTAATAAATAACTAATCAAGGCACGGACGCCGCTTTCGCCGGACAACTGTCAGGCAAGGCTTATGGAAGGGAGGCTGATTTTTACGAGCACACTGTGCTCAATCTTCAAAAGCGAAAGGAAAGGTGACATGAGGGTTTACAACAAGATAAAGCGAATACTGTTATTTCTGCTGCTGGCGGTGCTGTTGACGCAAACGGTATCGGCCCTGCTGATCGACACGAGTTCCCACTATGACGGCTATACCCTTTTCAACGGTATCTTGTCAAACGGCAAAAACGCCAACGTGGCGATAGAGTTCGCCGTTTACGACCAGGCCGCTGTCAACATATTAACCGGCAAAAGTGGAACAGAGGAATTTCAGGATGTCTTTGCCGGCATGGGCGTTGATGCTCCCGATACCACGGGCTTAGAAAACTACATCTATGCATACAAGCTCTACAACTACGGCAGCGGCGAAGACGACATGATTTCCGCATTCAGCATTCTTGGCCTGGACGAGCAGGCAAACGGCATTGTCGGTTTGGGAGCACACGACGACGGTACCAATGGCGCGAAGCCTTCAAGTTATGATTTCGAGGACGGCAATTGTGTCTGGAAGTGGTTCCCCGGCGAAGGTGGACTTCGGTTTATCGAGCTTTCAGACCGGTCCTGGCTGCTTGTGTACAGCAGTATCAACGACTGGGTCAAAGGTGAGTACGAGCTTCGGGGAACGGATGATTCGGACTTGCCCAAACCGGACGGTGATGTGCCTGAACCAACCGTAATCGCGATGCTCGGTGCAGGTGGTGCCTACCTGCTAAGACGCAGACGCAAAATCTG
>CAZFHM010000049.1:0-12844 GCA_964518825.1 uncultured Pirellulales bacterium | reverse complement strand
AAGGCTTCGACCTGATTAGATACAGCCGGATTAAAGACCAAACCGCAGATAAATCAAGTATCGAGCATCCAGCATCGAGCATCCAGCCTGTCATCCTCGGTGACACAATGGGAGATTTACGGAAGTTCTATTCGCTGGCGACGGTTATTTTCGTCGGACGGTCATTAGTACCTATGGGTGGCTCGGATATGATGGAAGCTGCGGCTCTTGGCAAATGCACAATCTTCGGCCCGCACGCCTTCAACTTCAAACAGACCGTCAACGCCCTGCTTGAAGGCAACGGCGCTATTATGGTTGAAGATAACGAACAGTTACTTAAGATGATGCAGAAGTGTCTCGCCGACTCCCAATTCAGACAGACAATCGCGCGCAACGGCCGGGAGGTTATCAAAGAAAACCAGGGCGCAACACAAAAGACCGTGGCGAAGATAGCACAGCTTCTGAGTAACGGCACAGCTTAAGGAGCGTTACTTGCGGAAGATTCGGGTTATGGCCTTGATGTATCTCGGGCCTGTTCCGCAGCAGCCGCCGAGAATAGCAAAGCCTGCGTCGCGGATTTTCGCCATCGCCGCAGCGAACTTCTGCGGCGTTACCTTATAGACAGTCTTACCGTCGATGATTTCAGGAATGCCTGCGTTCGGCTCGGCCAGCAGCCTGATGTCGGAATCCATCGACCTGACCTGCACGGCAAACAAACCGGCCAGGCCTACATAACTATCGAGTGACATCTTGCCGCAGTTAAAACCGACAGCATCAACTCCCAGCGGCACAACCGCGGAGATAAACTGCTTAACGCCCACGCCCATCATCGTTTTGAAATCACCGCCAGCCGTCTCGAACGACATCGACGCAAAGACAGGCAGCTTGCCCGCGGCATCCTTTGCGACCTCAACGGCCAACTTTGCTTCATCCAGGGCGGTCATACTCTCGACAATCAGTCCGTCAACGCCGGCATCGACGAGTATTTTGGCCTGGACGGCGAAGGCCTCTTTTACCTCTTTTGGCTTGAGCGGACCCAGGGGCTCGAGAAAATCTCCCGTCGGACCGATGTCACCAAGCACGTAATGGTCGTTGCCCGCAACTTCGCGAGCCAGCTTCGCCGCGGCAGTGTTGATTTGCTCTACCTGCCGGCCGTGCCCGTGCCTTGTCAGGGCAAATTTGTTGGCCCCGAACGTATTGGTAAGTATCGCGTCGCTGCCGGCCTTGAGATAGTCGGCGTGCACGGCCTTAACCAGCTCAGGCGAGCGAATGTTAAGGTAGTCGTTGCACACACCGACCTCGGCGCCGCGGGCAAAAAGCTGTGTCCCCATCGCGCCGTCGAGTATAACAAGGCCGCTGCTAATCGCATTTTTCAATTCAGGTCGCGCCAACGTCGTTATCTCCTAATCAGGCTGGCTCAGCTTAATAACCCGGCCGCCTATTATCTGGTGAATCTCTTTGAATCCCTTCGTATCCGGTCTTACGAAAACACCTTCCTTTATTCTATCCGCAGGCTTAACCGATTTCAATCTAATCTCGAACGTATCTTCGGTACCGTCGTAATTGTGATTTATAATCTTTATCGCCGCCGGCACAAACATCCCGCCGATATTCTGATAATCTCCCAGTTCCAGCGTGACCGTCAGCTCCTGCTCCCTGTTGAAATATTCGATGCTGCCGATACGATATTGGCAATTATCTACATATACTTTTCTCACGGGACGGCCTTCAGCGTCATGCAGCACAAGCACATCGCCCGATTTGTCGGGCGTAAAAGTCCATAGCTCGTCGTCTTCGGCCTCGATAACCCCAAGTGCCGCAAGCAGAACCTTCGGGCTCAGCAGCATCCCCGTCGCGTCAGCCTGTTCGGACCACAATCCCCAGATATAAACATTACCGATTTCTTTGGGTTTGGCGGCCAGCCAGAACTCGCGCTGGTTGGAGCCGACGTCGAGGCCCCGCGGGTTAAAAGCAACATCGCCCCAGAAACGCAAATTTCCGGGCGGCTCGAACCATAGCTTTATGGTAGGTATCTTTTCATTTCGTGGCTCATCTTCTTTGTCTTCGTAGAATGATACCCGCCCGTCGCCGTAAGCCACAAAGGACCGCAACTTCGCCGCCGAACTGCGAAGCTCGGCCAGGGCCTGCTGTGTTGAGCTCTTGCCGGGACATTGCCTGACAGGTTCGGGCTTCTCGGGAGCACAACCGCTCAATGTAACTGCGACAGTAAGACAGAGTAGAAGCAAAAAACCGTTTTGGTATTTCATTACAGTTCCACCTGAAGTATTTCACCTATCTGCGAGGAAAGTTCCTGTATCTGCTGCTCGTCGAGATGCGGATTGACAACTTCGACGTATTGGTCGGCGCCCACGACCCGCAGCTTCCAGACTTCCGCACCGTCGCGGGTTATGGTCGAATCATATTTCAGCCTTCTCTTTCGCATCAGTACCAGCATGATGACGAATCTGAAGTTTATTTTTTCCCGCTCACTTTCCTGCTCCAGCCTCTCGAAAAACGCCATGAGCATATCGTCATCGACAAATAGCTGTTTTTTCTGCTCCGGGTCGGGCAGCCTCGTTCTCCAGTAGCAATAAACCTGCGGGTTGTTGCTCTGCCAGTACTCATCGCAAAAGTCTCTGCGCTCAAGCCCATTTTCGGTCTCGACCAGAGCGGCAAAATACTCTTCGCCCGGCGCGATTTGCCTGCCCGTCCCGCAACACTGCCCCAAAGGCCTGGTTATTTCCCATTCATCCATATCGTTCTTTACTCAGTTAATGATTTTATTCGAAACGCAAATACTCAGCTAATGCTGCAACTGTTTTCGGCCCGATGCCTTTAACCTTCTGCAAATCTTCGACGCACGTAAAAACCGGTTTGTCACCGGCGTTGGCCTGTCGATAAGCTGTTATTTCCCTGGCCCTGCTTATACCTATCTGCGGCAGGCGAACCATGCTCGCAACAGGCGCGTCATTCGGATTTATCCGCGTCTGTAATTGCAAAACGGGAGCCTTGCCGGGGTTTTCCATCATGCCGAACGAAAAGATTATCGCAAGAACCAGTGCGATGACACATGACAGCAGGCAGGAAAAACTTTCTTTTGTATTGTCTTTAGCATCCATGCGCTCGGCAATCACCTTGGCCCTGCATTTGTTCCGTTCCATCTGAAGATTCATCAAACCAGTATAGAGTCTCTAATCTTTTTAAGGCTTTCAAAAGCCTTCTTCGGCTGAAGGTCTTTTGTCAAAAGTCCCGTCTGCGCCTTTTCGGCGTCGGCCGAATCGGCCAGGTTGGAATAAATAACCGACTCGACAAAAGGCTTGCTCAGTACAATCCTGTAAAATGCTTCGAGCCATCGCGCCTGTGCCGAGGCCGTCCACTGCTCCTGTCCGTCTCCACCGGCCGGGACGGTGACATTGCCGATAAAAAACGACCTTGCAACCGGCGCCAGGTAGTCCAGCATCGCTGAAATCTGCATCATGTCGCGAGTATGCATACCAATGCCGTTTTCACCCGCACCCATCCTCAGTGCGAACGCGTCGAAATTGACGCCGCTCTGCACAACCATATCCATATAAATCAGCGGAGGTATGCTCCCCTGTACAGCCGCGTAGTATTCGCCCCAAGGGTTCTCGACCTCGATAATCTTGCGAATCCTGGCGTCAACCGATTTCACAGCCATGTTCGCCGCGCGGGTCAGTTCGAGGACCTGCTCGAAGCTGAATCCGAAATGATTATGGCAATTAAGCCCGCTGACAACCGACCATGTGCGAATCCGATTGGCATACCTGACCACGGTTTCAGATACGAAGCGATACGCGCTTTCGCGAATCTTTTCAAAGGGGTACTTCTGCACCAAAAGCCACTGCGGAAGACACGTTTCATCAAATCGCAGTAACGGCCCCGCCCCGAGGGCAAGTCGTTCTTTGCTCAATGCAAGAACGCACTTGTCCACTTCGGAAAAATCGTATTGCCCCTTGTCCTTTTCAATCTTCGCCCAGTTTATATGCACCGTCGCATAACCAACCAGCTCGCAAAGGCTGTCGATATACTGCTGACTCGTAACGTCCTGCGGGTCGACATCGATACCCAGACACCCCCTGCCGAAACCGTGATTCTTTGCGCGGATTTTGAACATGTTCTCAGCCTGTTTTGCGGCGAGATGGTCGGCAAAAACGAGCGCCTTTTTCAAAGCCTGGTCCGCCAGCTTTGCCGCCGTCGCCATATCCGAGATATTATTGAGAGCTTTTATGAATAGCTCTCTCGCTTCTTCGAATTTCTGCCCCAGCCCGCTTTTGCTGAAGTACGCCCAGTCCTCACACTTATTGACTATCTGCATCAGCTTTCCGCGCGCAAGTTCGACATTAAGACAATAGGGTCTTTCGCGTCTTGGCAGACAGGTAGTAGGCAGCAGGACCTTTCCAAAGCCTTCGACCGGCCACAGCAAAACCATACCTGCCGTATCGAGGTTGCCCTTGGAGCACCGGATACACCCGTCTGCAAAAGCTATATCCGCTTTGCGGATAGCGATTCCATCCGTGCCGAAAAGATACGCTCCCGTCACGTCGAAATTATCTACAGCTTTGCCGTCTTTGAAAACCTTGAAATTCACTTCTTTTGACGCCTTCAATAAGCATACCCGCAGTCGGAATCGTGAAAACATGCATTATAACAGCGAAAACGTCAAAAGCAATTCAAACTTCCCCTGCTGGTATATGCTGTTCTACCGCAACCCGTATCACAAGGTTACCGGTATGATAATACTGGTCTCGGCCTTTGTTGCGTGCACGCCGCAGATTTGTTATGCTGGCGTCGGCGAGCCTGACTACGACCCGGTCTTCTATTATTATCACAGCGACCATGAAGCGGCATAGCCGCAATCAAAATCCGAAATTCGAAACCCTAAATTCGAAACAATATCAAATAACAAAACTTTAAATGTTTAAAACAGAAAAGACACCGGTTGACATAAATTTATTAAATACCTGTGTTAATCCGTGTCTAAATAAAATATCTCTGTGAGCTCTGCCTGCCCGCCATAGCCTTTGGCGTCGGCGGGTGTCCTCTGTGGCTAAATAAATGACCGACAGACAAGGCGATTTGGTCCAGCATTATCCCGACTAAATATAAACTGTGTAAATCAGTGTTAATCTGTGTCTATAAATTATTTTGTGTAATTTGTGTAATTCGTTGTTAAATTTTTATGCCCCTTCGGCTTCGCTCAGGGCAGGCCTTTTTGTGGTTATATGACCGACAGGGACGGCGATCTGGTCCAGCATTATCCCGATGTATCGGGATTCGGCGATGAGCGTTATAGTGTTAATCTGTGAAATCTGTGGCTCAGTTCAGTGCGGGTTCGCGCTGGACGTATTCGGCGGTGCCGGGTATGTATCTGCTTTGAAGTTCGTAGAGCAGAACGTTCTTTTCTATAAGCTTTGCAATCAAATTGACCAGCCCTGTTATAGTTTCGAGAAGGCCTATACTGGCTATGGCATCTTCGGGTCCGTCCCTGGTCAATATAAGTGCGATATAACCGCAGCGTGTCCGCTCGGTGGCCAGTTCAGCCGCTACGATAGTGCACTTTCCCGTTTGTGCTATGACCGGCTCCGTGCCGTCGTCGATTCTGCCCCCCAGCTCGTCGAGAAATACGTCACTGATATGCAATTCCGCAAAGGCATGGGAGTCACTGGGCCAGTGATGGCCGGCACGGTCCATAATCAGAACAACCGGGCCGCCGTCGGGCAGCGCTTCAAATACCTGCCGGGCCACCTGCTCATTGAGCAGATATGCCGGTGAAACCAGGGGGTCGTAAATGTTCATCTTTTTCTGTTCCTTAAAACAAATCAGCCGGTAAGACTGATTATCGGTATAAATGCCGGGTGACTTTTTTAGCAGGCTTTTTTTGTGTTTTACCGTGCCAAAGGAGCAGAAAAAACCTCTTGCCTCGGGTTTATTGGACTAACAAATGGGCGAATTATTTGAGCTGCCGTATTAAGCAACGGTGCCGGGCCAAAATAACAGCCCGGGTACAGAGGCGATTACTTGTGGATATGAGAGACCGGAATGTCCGCCCCCCGGCGGAACCTGACCATGTGGACGGAATTGCCGACATCGTTAAACTCAACAACATCCATATAAGAACGCATCAGCAGAAGGCCCCTTCCTTCCGTCTTGAAAAGATTCTCGCCGACTCGGCAGTCGGGCACGGCGTCAGGGTCGAAGCCGCTGCCGGTGTCGGCCATTGAAATCTCGATGCGCTCGGATGTAATAAGACAGTCTATCTTTACCTTCTCACTGGAATTCATTTTATTGCCATGCTTCATGGCATTATAGAAGGCCTCCTGAAACGCCAGGTGAACAGCAAAGACATCTTCATCACCATAATCGAATTGCTTAAGCTGACAAAGCAGCCACTGTCTCGGCTCTTCGAGTGCAGTGGCGCTGCTTTCAACCAGAATAGTTCGTTTTGTCGATTTATCCAGATTCATAAAATAATTCACTGCAGAAACACAGCTCCAAAATCCCCGCCGGTTTACCGAATCCCGCTTATCGGTGAAAAGGTTATAAGACGGACACCGAAGACCCCGGCCGTACTTTACTGCTCTGGTTGGGCCAACTGCCTTATCGCGGCCTCGGCATTCCGGTATATATCGAAGATTTTGGTCAGACGCGTTATTTTAAAAATCTCATAAATTTTCGGACCTATCGCACAAAGTGCCAGCCGGCCCTCGTGTTCATATACACGTTTGCTTACTTTAATCAGCAGCCCGAGCACTGCCGATGACATAAACCGTACATTCGAAAAATCCAGAATAAGCGTTATGCCGTCCGCCTGCTCTATCAACGAAGCCAGGGCCTGCTCAAGCTCCCTCACCTCCTTCTCTTCGAGTATCTTCTCATCGGTGAAAGTCACTATAGTCGCCTTGTCTTCATAGGCGACACTCACTCGCGGGTTCATCTGTGCCATATCAATCTCCGGTCTAAGGCCATGTTTCGCCTGAAAATCGTATTCCAGACCAGCCCGGCTGTCAAGAACTTTGGCAATTTTGTCCCGGGACGGCCCATGGGGATAATTCGAAGATTTTTATTTATTTTCTTTACTATTAATTGTATTTCTTTTATATATGTTAGTCGATAAGGAGCGTCTTTGCATATCACACATTGAGCCGGTATAGGGTATTTGTACCCCGAAAATAAGGAATATCCTGATGGTCGTATCCAAAGGCAGACGTATAATATCCTGAAATAATTAAATAACAGAAGGGGCAAGTTTAACCATATTCATGCTTTAAGGAGATTCGTAATGAGAATCAGCAGGTCAACGGGGTATGCACTATTAGCTTTGGGGTACATCGCCAAGAACCAGGACCAGAAAATTATACTTTCGCAGACCATTTCAAAAGAGTATGAGATTCCGCTGGAATACCTGCTTAAGATCCTGCAGCAGATGGTCCGTGCAGGAATACTTCGCAGCAAACGCGGTCCTCGCGGTGGATTCAGCCTCGCTTTAACACCGAAGAAAATTACTATGCTGCAGATTATCGAGGCCGTTGATGGGCCGATGAGCGGCCAGCACGCTCTGTTCGAGGCCCCGGCCAAGGGTAAATTCACCAATAAAATCGAGGCGGTCTATAACAAAGCCGTCAATCAGGCCAAGGCTGTGTTCGACAAGACAAAACTGTCGGACCTGATTGCCTGACAAGGCAGCCGATGGATATCAGACAGTTTCAAAGTCTGATTGCTGAAAAATACGAGAAGCGCGATCGCCAGCGAGGAATTCCTGCCACATTTATGTGGTTCATGGAAGAGATTGGGGAACTGGCGACTGCGCTATCCTCTCAGGACAAAGCCAACGCCGAAGAAGAGTTCGCCGACGTCCTTGCCTGGCTGTGCACTTTAGCCAACATCAGTGACATTGACCTCGAAAAAGCCGTCGAAAAATACACCAAAAACCAGGTCGACGGTTTCAAATAACCACCTCAAGTCGTACCAGCCCGGCCCTCATCTCCTATTTCGCCCGGCTCCTGAGGCTCGGCAGTCTGCCCGGCCGCAGCCAGGGCCTTGTAGAAACACCATCCGAGCCCGCCGATTATCAGCAGAAATACAACACTCAGGATTATATAAGATACGTCACTTAGCTCGTAGTGAACCGTGGTCTCTTTCGCTTCGGCCTGTACGCTGCGTGTAACGGCAAACAGCCGGCATGCGATATATGCTGCAATATCCATTGTGCCGATGACCCCTGCCCATCTTGCAGACCACGAAGCTTCAGTTGTCTTTGTATGCCCTCGGTCCACAAGATAGGTCGCAAGAGCCAGAGACAGAATCCCTCCTATCAGCAATGACCACAATGTCGGGCCATCAGCCGCTTCTGTCATCTCTACTATAAATAAAACAACAAACACCGGTAAAATCGAAATGACCAGCGCAACAATGCCCAGCCCCCGCCCTTTTGTCACCAGTGGCTCAGTCGTTCGACTGCCGCAGCGCGGACCTTTGTAAATGCTGAACAGTATCGCCAGCACCGGCGCTAATGCAACTACTGCCGTACCGACGCAATTTGGTATTATCCATTCATCCAGCGGCGTTCTGAGAAATCCTCCCTTGTTCGTCACGTCATCGAAAAGCTGCCAGAAAAACAATGTCCCCAGGACAATCGGTATGACGATGCGAATCAGGTACTCCCACCACTTGCCTAATCGCCAGTCACTTCGGCTGTTCGCGTGACGCCGCAGCGTATCTATGCGCCACAGCCAGCCGAGCACAACACATTCGAGTAAACCGAGCAGCGCAATTCCCCAGGTACCATTTACGAACCCGTCGATTGTCCCCAGCCAGTTCAGCCCGCCCTGCGTCACATACACCATGCCGAACAATAACCCAACCAGACTCATAACAGGAAGTACAATGTCCCTTCGCCAGCCGGTCTTATCGACGATACTGGCCAATATCGACTCTGTAATCGAAAATGCCGAGTCAATTCCGAGCGTCACCAATGCGAAAAAGAACACAAAACTGAACCATGCCGAATAGGGCAGCTGGGCCAGCGCGTATGGGAAAGCCACAAACGCCAGCGAAGGCCCTCCGCCTGCAACCTCTTCGATTGGAACAGGATTGCCGGCCTGCTGGGTAGCGTATGCCATCCCGCCTAAGGTCGCAAAGACGGCTAACCCCGCTACAAAACTTGTGGCGAAATCAGCGATGCCGATGATAGCCGCGTTGTTGTTCAAATCACTTTTACGATGCAGGAAACTGGCGTATGTAATCATTACACCAAAAGCAAGGCTGAGTGAGAAGAATACCTGCCCGAATGCATATCGCCACGTTATGGGCTTTGCCAGCTCCGACCACACCGGGTCGAGATAATATGCCAGCCCCTGCATAGCTCCTTCGAGAGTCAGCCCCCTGACGGTAAGTATGAGCAGCATCAGCCAGGGTAAAGGCACCGTCAGCCAGACGATTCGCCCCACCAGCTTGACTCCGCGGAATATGCAAAAGTACATTGCAACCCACGCCAAAAACAAAGGCCAGACAATATTCCAGCGAATCCCGCCCAGCTCAATACCCTCTTTGAATCCGAGGTATTGATTGAAAAAGAAATCCTTCGCGTTGGCGACCCCCTCTATTCCCTGCCCCGCCCAGGGCAGCTGCCCCCCGTTAAATATACCTTTGATACTGAACCACAGGAAACTGAAACAATAGGCAAGAATTACCGGATAGTATGTAATAATAACGAATCCCAGTAAAATACCCCACCACCCCACCACTTCAAAACGCCTGTGGCCCTGCCTGAAGGCATTGGGTGCAGCCAGTTGAGTATAATGACCCAGGCTGAATTCCAGTATCATCAGTGGAATGCCTATTACGAAAAGCCCGATGATATAAGGAATCAAAAAAGCTCCCCCGCCGAAACTGTATAGTTTGTATGGAAAACCCCACAGATTACCCAGGCCGACCGCCGAACCTACCGCAGCCAGAATAAAACCGCTCCGGGTCCCCCAGCTTTCTCTTCGCTCTGCCAAAAGCTCCGCCATAGCTTTTACCTCCGTGTAACCGGCAGATGTAAAATTTACTGGCTGATGCCCAGCAGCTGCAGCGAGTCACGCTCGACGATTTTCCTCAACTCGTCGCGAGGAACGGGGGGAAGATTCGTATCGCCGAGGCGCTTATTAAAACCGAGCAAGGCCTCTATCGACGACGCCGCGTCACCGCAGGGATAGCCGCTGCCGAACAGCAGCTTGTCCAGAACGCCGCTCTCGAACGCGGCGATTACAGTCGTATAAAGCTGCCACGGCCTGTCAACCTTAACGGTCAGGTCGGCATAAACATTCGGATGCTTACCCGCCATCGCCAATGTCTGCTCGACAAAAGGATACCCCATATTGCCGATGATTATCTTGAGGTCCTTGAACTCGCCGGCAATCTCATCCAGCAGGTAAGGCTGGGCATACTTCAACGACCCGCTGACGCTTTTATGACCGCCGTTATGGAAGAAAACGGGAACCCCCGCCTCCTGCACAAGCTCGTAAAGTCTCATCGCCCTGCTGTGCGCTGGATGGAAATCACAGGCCGAGCAATACAGCACCGCCCCCTTCAGCCCGTGCTTCTCGGTCAGCGTGGTTATGTACTTACTGCCCAGACCGTTTCCCACCGGGTCAACAAATCCGAAGCCGACCATCCTCTTTGAGTATTTGGACACAAACTCAGCCAGCTGACGGTTGGTATTGTCAGCCGAATCGCCGGGGCTGGCCAGCACAACACATTTATCGACCTTTTCCTGCCCGGCCAGCCGTTCAGCCAGACCCTGTTCTTTACTGCCCGGCCAGCTTATATGTGTATGACAATCAACTATCATATCCGTCCCTGCTGTAAAAAGTCATCGGCAATGAATACCGAATTCTATTAGCCCCGTCAAGCACATTTCTCGACTCTCGGCCTGTCCTGAAAAGTGGCACGGACTTCCAGCCCGTGAATCCATAGCCAGACCTGTCCTGACGTTGTCGATGGAATGCTCGATGTTCCTTGGCGGAGGTCGTTCTTGACAGGTAGGCTGTTTTTCCGGACAATCTCCGGCGTAGCCGTTGTCTGGCGAAGCCGGGTGTTAATCCGTGGTTTAATTAGTCATTCGCAATACGCGATACTCACGACGCGATACGAGCTCAAATCCGTGTCTGAAAATAATTCGTGTTAATTCGTGGTTAGATTTGTCCCGTCAATCGTGTCAAAAATTTCCGTGCGGAATTTTTGATTTTCTTGTACTATATCCGCGTATTTACAGTCAAATAAGGCAAGGGACGCGGTGGATAGGCATGTAAGCTTTTTGGCCTTATAACCTTGGCATGGCGGATTTTTGAAATTCGAATTTTGATAATTTGAGAATTGTTTAGGATTTAGGGTTTAGAATTTAGGATTTAGAATTTCTTCTCTGTGAGCTCGCCTGCCCCTGCAGGTAGTAAGCAGGGGGTGCCCTCTGTGGCTATAATAATATATACTAACTCGGTGGCTGATACTTTTTAAGTGTAAATAAGATGGATTGTCCCGTCTGTAAAAACGCTATGGTTGTCCTGGAGTTGCAGCAGGTCGAGGTTGACCACTGCTTCGGCTGCGGCGGCATCTGGCTCGACGCCGGCGAGCTCGAGCTGCTGATTGACGATTCCGACCGCTCGACGCAGCTTCTCGAATCGTTCGAGACCGACACCCAGTGCACCGAGGCAAAACGAAAATGCCCCATCTGTTACAGGAAAATGGAAAAGGTGGTCGTCGGCGCCGAATTGCCCCGGCTTCTGCTCGACAGATGTCCCAAAAAGCACGGCCTGTGGTTCGACAGCGGCGAGCTGCAGGACATATTAAAACGCGCTCAGCTTGACAGCGACAGCAGGATTCAACGGCTGCTGGCCGAAATGTTCTCGCACACACAACCCGAAAACAGTGAGGAAAGACAATCTATATAGAATTCTTTTAAGGAGAAATATTATGCTTGCAAGTGTAGCAACAGTAGTACTCATCATAATAATAGCCGTCCTCGTTCTGCTGATTCTGTCAGCCATCGGCATCTACAACGCCCTGGTTCGACTTCGCAACCAGGTCGACAATGCATGGTCGCAGATTGACGTACAGCTCAAGCGCCGTCACGACCTGATTCCAAATCTCGTCGAGACTGCCAAAGGCTACATGCACCACGAACGCGGGACATTCGAGGCTATCACCAACGCCCGCGCCGCCGCGATGGGCGCTAAAGGCGTCGCCGACGCAGCCAAAGCCGAAGGCGCTCTCGGCCAGGCACTCAGCCAATTCCTGCTCGTCGTCGAAAATTATCCCGACCTCAAGGCCAATCAGAATTTTCTCGCCCTGCAGGAAGAGCTGGCCAGCACGGAAAACAAAATCTCGTTCTCGAGACAGAACTACAACGACCAGGCAATGTTCTTCAACAACAAGATTCAGATGTTCCCGTCCAATATCGTGGCGGGAATGTTCAGCTTCGGCAAACGCGACTACTTCGAGATAGAAGCCCCCGCCGAACGCGAAGTGCCGAAGGTAAGCTTTTCCTGAGATACGCAGCCTGAAATATGTGGGAACTGATAAGGGCAAATAAGCGAAACTCCATAATACTGATGACCCTGATGGCGGCCATCCTGCTGCTGCTCGGTTACATCATCGGTGCGCTCATCTTCGGCCCCACCGGCGGCGCATGGGGCATAATAATCGCAGCAGTCGTATGGCTAATCCTGACTGCGGTCAGTTTTGCCGGCGGAGACCAGATTCTTCTGATGGCAAGCCGCGCCCAGCCCGTAACCAAGGAAGTCCACCCCCAATTGTTCAACGTCGTCGAGGAAATGACCATCGCCGCGGGGTTAAGCAAGATGCCGAA
>CAZFHM010000048.1:0-12908 GCA_964518825.1 uncultured Pirellulales bacterium | reverse complement strand
GAGCTTTAGCTCGTCCCAAAAAATGCCACATCCGTAAGGGTGTGGAAATTTACTATAGAGGGTTGCCATAAGTGCTTGAATATGCTATAATTTATGATTCATGTTCAGATTTATTAAACGTAGTATCAAGACAAAACTACATTTTCTCGGTGCAGCCGGAAACGTGACCGGCTCGCGCCATATGCTCGAGGTCGACGGCACGCGGGTTCTTGTTGATTGCGGGCTCTATCAGGAAAGGCAGTTTAAGAATAGAAACTGGGACCCATTTCCTGTACCGCCTTCGAGTATAGATGCTGTGCTTTTAACGCACGCTCATCTTGACCACTGCGGCCTTTTGCCCAAGCTTGTCAAAGAAGGCTTCTCAGGAAAAATTTTCTGCACCGATGCCACTGCGGAAATAACAAAAATCATACTACTTGATTCAGCACACATTCAGGAAGAAGACGCCGCATACAAAGCCAAACGTCATAAAAAGGAAGGCCGAACCGGCCCCCACCCCGAACAGCCGTTGTATACAACCGAAGATGCAGAGGCATGTTTCCCGCTCTTCAGCCCGGTTAGATATAAATCATGCGTGCCTGTAAAAAATAATATTGAAGCCTGCTTCTTCAACGCCGGCCACGTACTCGGCTCATCGATTATCAAGGTCACCGTCACGGAAAACAGCCAAAAACGTGTCATCCTCTTTACCGGTGACATCGGCCGTCCCGACCGCCCTATAGTGGAGTCCCCGGACTCTTTCGAACAGGCCGATTACGTTGTCATCGAATCAACATACGGAGACAGGATACATGAGCCGACTGAAGATATCAAAAATGCCGTTGCCGGCACCATAAATGCGGCAGTCGAAAAAGGCGGCAAGATTATTATCCCGAGCTTCGCCCTCGAAAGGTCACAGGAGGTCCTGTATTATCTCAACGATCTGATACGCAACAAAAAGATACCGCAGATAAAGGTCTTCCTCGACAGCCCTATGGCTGCACGTATTACCACCGTTTTTAAACATCATCCGGAAATGTTCGACAAGGAAATGAGCGAGCTTATAAAAAACCACGAATCACCATTCGAATTCGCGCAGCTCGATATCGTCCAGTCAACCGAGGAGTCGAAATCCCTCAATGCTCTTGCCGGTCCGTTTATTATTATCGCCGGTTCGGGAATGTGCACGGGAGGCCGTGTAAAACATCATCTTGCCAACAATATCTCGGACCCGAAGAATACAATCATGTTCGTCGGCTACCAGGCCGCCGGTACGCTCGGGCGTAACATTACGGACGGCCAGGAAAAAGTCCGCATCCTCGGCGCCGATTACCAGGTCAAGGCGGATATTGTGAAAATCAACGGCTTCAGTGCGCACGCGGATAAAGACGAATTGCTCAAATGGCTGAAAAAACTCAAAGCCTGCCCCAGGCACGTCTTTGTCGTTCACGGCGAGGAGAGCAGCGCTCAGGCGTTCGGGCAATACATATCAGAACAACTCGGCTGTAAGACAACCGTCCCCGAATACGGCCAGTCTGTAATCCTCGATTAACGCCCTCTTTTGTCAGCTGCTGTTCGAATTACTCAATATCCGTTACGGGCTTTTTTGTTAATTTTTAATTTTGCGAAGGATATCCCAGTATGCCCCGCGGGCACCAGCCGCTATCGCATCGCAAAGTGCTGTATTATCGTTGTAGTTGTGGTCGGTCGACTGCGAATCGCTAACTTCGAGCTTCGGCTTGAAAAATCGCTCATCGCCCCCAATCAAATCGTGAACCATCTTTGCCGGCTGCGGCCCCAGCAAATGTGAAATGTAAAAGGTAGACTTCAATAAATCGACAGGCCCGTCATACTTCCGCTTGATATTCGGATTTGTTTCCAACGCACCTTCGGACTCGACTATCACAGCCATTTCCGTACCCGGATATATCCGCACTCCCAAGCCTGCCCCGACACAGTCAGGTTTTATCTGCTTTGCAAACTCGATTGTCTCTGCAAGTGTTTCCTGCGTCTCGCCGGGACCGCCCAACAACAAATCCAGCATCACCGTAATATCATTATCCCGGCAAAGCTCGACCGCAGCAGCAAGGTCCTCCGCACGATGAGAATCTCTATAATTGCTGAGCATCAGCCCGCTTGCAGAATCCGCAGTAAAATCAATTCCCACGCACCCGGCCTTTTGCATCAACTCCGCCAATTCATTGTCGAAAGGTGTCACCGCCATATACGTGTACCAGCCGATTCTTTCACCGAGCCTGCGACGGACAAACTCTCTGCACAGCTCTTTTGCATGCTTTATGGGAATATTGAATTCCGAATCACACAGATGAAGCACATCTATCCCCTGACCCAAGAGGTTTTCGACTTCATCGGCAACTTCCGCAGCATCCCGTAGTCGCAGACAGTTACCCTTAGCCAAAGGGTCGGCACAGTAAATACAAGGCCGATTACATCCCCGCTTGGTCTCCACGCCGCATTGACCGCCCTTTTCGAAGTATGTTCTGTTATCTATGCAATTGCGGTCGGTCGGTAATGAAATCTTTCGCGGCCATGCTGGTTCATTACTGTGTATCTGGCCATCTCGCCGCCAAATCAACCCTGGCACCTTATGCCAGTGTTGCTTATCTGTTATTTCTCTGATTAATTGGACAAGTGCCTGCTCACCGTCACCGCGAATTCCGAAATCCGCGTCTGCATAATCGACGATTCGCTCCGGCATTATTGAAAAACCCACACCTCCTAACACAACCGGTGCATCGGTACAACCGCGAACCTGCTTAATCCAATCACACAACCCGGGCACAAACCACTGTGCGCTCGGCCAGAAACAGTCGTCAATATTGCGAAAAGACAACGCTACTAATTGCGGCTCTACAGCACCAAGCCGACTGGTCAGCTCTTCGGACGGATTCTCACATAAACACAAATCTATGACTTCACATCCGATACCGGCGTCGCGCACAGCCCCGGCGATATAATCCAGTCCGACCGGCGCAACGGGAGGCTGCATGGTATTAGTATTTATAAGTGCAAGCATTTCTAAATCATTCTCCCCTCGGTTATTCCACGGTCACTTCGACCTGCTTAGCACATCGCGGACTCTGTCGTCCATTGCCTTTTGGTCCATCCTGAAACTGTTAAGCCCGCCGAGATTCATAAGGGCATCGAGCCCGACTTTCTTCGATTCAAGAAGCTCTTTCCAGTTGACCAGCTTCGGTATCTTGCCTTCCTCGGTGCTTATCTTTATCTGCTCATCCGTCCATGGCACGACTATATCGCCGCAATCGTGATCGGCAAAAAACTCCACAAGGTCGTCTGCGCTTAGTTTGTCCAGATTCTCTTCCTCCAGCCCGTCCAGACACTCAACAAGCCCATCCGGCACGACCCACAATGTATCCAGCCTTGCCTCTTCGATGTCAGATTCTTTATCAACACCAAGTGCGTAATCGGCTTCGGTCTTATCGGCGACCTCATCCGGCGACAAACCCAGCTCTTTGAACTGGGCCGCGATTTTCGGCGGTATCGTCATCACGTCAATCCCCGCCAAATCGCGCACCTGCCCGCCTTGTCTAAATGATGCGCCTATTTGCTTCGAATGTGTTTTGCCTTCCTGCCGCAGCTTAAGAACAGCCGCCTGCGAAGCCAGTGTCGCCCATTCCCCGACATATGAACCGTCGCCCAATCCGTTGTCCTTTACAAAACTGTTCAGCCTGCCCAAAAAGACATTCACATACTCCGGCCTGCCTATCCGCGCGATAATATAATTCTGTCTCGCACTGAATCCGAGAGTATGATTTACAGGTATTCCCGCCTCTGCAACCTTACGCGTCGCAAGCAAACCGGCCGGCGTAAACGGAATCTTGACTATAAACCGCTCCGGACAAACGGCATGATACCTCTTTGCATAACCAACCGCCAAATCAACGTCATTGGCCAGCAGCGTATGCTCCTCTACCGACACGAACGCATCGAACTTCTCGACCAGCCTTAATCCATGCCATGCATTGAGTATGAACGCTATTTCCAGCATCTCTTCTTTTTCGTTCAGCTCATACGGCCGCAGCAGCCCGGCGATATCAGCCATAAGTGAATCATATCTGCCGGTCTGCACCTCTCTATTGAGAAGTGTATTGTTCGTCGTCAGCGCGCTGAACTGCTGCGTCCATAGTTTGCCGGCTTCTTCCATACTCCCCGTATCCAGCCATAATTCCGTACCCAACTGCCGCAGCTTCTCCCAAAGCGGGTCACTGGTGAAGGTCCCTTCCAGCTCGCCGAACTTAGGCTTGAAACCGTTACGGAGAAACTTTTGTATTTCCGCGGCAAGATTCGCTTTATCCTTAGCCATCCGAGTACACCTCCCGTCAATTTCCCATAGATTTTGTCCGCCTATTCTACCATACACCTTCATCTTTGCAATTGTTCATCACCCATACCACCGCTCGACCCTCTGAACAAATTCCTCGCGTTTCCGGGCGTCCATCAGCGAGACAAGTACGGCTTTTCGCTGCGGATAAAATTTACAGTAACCAGACAAAAATTTCCTGAAGTACCGAACAGCCTTTTTGTCAGGGTATAACTCACAAACTAATTCAAAGTGATGCAGTATTACTTCCCGTTGTTCTTTTATTGCCGCAGCACCCTGCTTGCCATTCCCATCGAAATGTGCCTTTAGCTCGCTGAATATCCACGGATTACCGATAGCCCCTCTCGCTATCGCTACACCGTCAATACCATTATCGTTGAGAGCACCCAATGCCATCTGTGCCGAAAGCAAATCTCCGCTGCCTATTACCGTCAGCAGCGGAAATCGTCGCTTAACTTCACTGACTATTTCCCAGTCGGCCTTGCCGTGATAGCTGTTTATTACAGTTCGGCCGTGAACAGTAATAGCATCAACGCCTTCGTTTACAGCGGCTTCGACGATTTGCCAGAATTTCTCCTGCGATTGCTCAGACTTGTCACGCCCAATCCTCAGCTTCACCATCATCGGACATGTAATTATGTCGCGGACCGTCTTTATAATCTCTATTGCTGTATCGGGTTCGCCCAGCAGCGCCCCGCCTCTGCCTCGCCGCAATACCTTCGGCGCAGGACATGCAAAGTTCAAGTCGATAATATCATACCCAGACGCCTCAAGCGCCTTCGCAGCCTTTGCCATTTCCTGAGGCTCACTGCCGAGAATCTGCGCGCCGATGGGATGCTCATCGTCGCCAGGCCGAAACACCTTCTTGGCCAGCACTTTCGGATTGGCTGCACTCTTGGCCAGCATAACCCCTGCGAAGACAAGAGGACAGCCGAACCGCCGCGAGATTGTCCGCATTGCATAATCACTGTAACCGCTCAGCGGCGATTGAAAAAAGGGAACATCCAAAGATATGTTGCCGAGTCTAAGCATTACTTTTCACTCCGCCCGCTAACCGGCACAAATCGACACAACAGGATACCAAGCTCATAAAGCAGATACAGCGGCAGCGCCAGAGTCACCTGGCTGATTACATCCGGCGGAGTCGCCGCTGCGGCTATTACGAACATCGCCAAAAAGACATACTTACGCCCCTGCCTGAGTCCGAAAATTGACACCAGCCCGACGCGATGCAAAATAAATATGGCAAGCGGTGTTTGAAAGCCGAGACCGAACACGAGCATCAGAACCGTTACAAACGAAATATACCTGTCGAACGTCCATGCCTGCTCACCGCCTAGAATCTCACCGAACTTGAGAAAAAACCTCAGTGAAAGCGGCGCTACTACGAAGAAAAAAAACAACGACCCGGTAATGAACAACGCCGCCGAGAACGGTACCGAAATCTTTACGTACTTCCGCTCGTGCTCATAAAGCCCCGCCGAAATGAACATCCACAACTGATAAAACACCCACGGGCTCGATAAAATTAACCCCGCAATCAGCGACACCTTCATATATATAACGAACGCATCCGGGATGCCCAGGAAATTCAGCTGGTCGTCCGGCACCAATCTGTTATACGGCCCCAGCAGCAATTGCACCAGCCGGGTCCCGAATATCATGCAGACAACCGTACCCGCCGCCAGACCACCCAGCGCGTAAATCAACCGCCGGCGTAATTCCTCAAGGTGGTCACCAAGGCTCATTGTGCTGTCGGAAAACTTGTTGGATTTTTCCATTGAAATAGCGCAGAGAAAACCAGGGTCTGTCGCCTCAGCCGCTCTTGCCCTGCTCGCGGTCAGCCGAAGGCTCTTTTTTCACATCTTCTTCTATCTTCTTCGCCTCCTGCTTGATTTCGTCGGTCGCATCCTCCGCCTCGTGAAGGCCCTTCTTAAATTCGGTCAGGCTCTTGCCCAGACTCTTCGCCAAATCAGGAAGACGCCGCCCGAATATCAGCAACGCTATTATCAGAATGACCAGCAATTCAGGCCAGCCAACCGACCAGCCAAGAATCTGTCCGTTAAACGCATTCATTCGGTTCTCCTTAAATCTCACCCAAATTCTACCGGCTTACAGGGTAATCGTCAATGATTAATGCTCGACCAAATAGACGCCTATATTGACTCACACGACCCTAATAAATATAATGCCGTTTGTTTGTACCCTTACTCTAAACTCTTAAATGGGGACGTATAATGAGCCCGGCACGACACCAACCAACTCGACTCGAATCAATCGTCGCTATTGCTCTCACTGCCATACCCGTAATTATCCTGGTCTTAATTTTTACCGCGCATAAAACCACAGACATCTCCCGCTTCGGTATCCAATCGTCAATCACCGAAAAACCGCAGTCCTGGGGACTCCTGACGGAGGATAAATCGGCCATTGACCTGGCCGGTCTTGCCCCACAGGGATTCAAGCCCTTCGGCCACGGAGAATCTTACGACGAGGAAACCCTCTACGAAAAAATCAACGGCAAGGCCCCACTCTACACCGAGAGCGGCTTCGTAAAACTATCCACTCAGCGATACGTAAGCGAAAAGAATGACGAGCTGACTTTCGAGCTCTACATATATGACATGGGCTCAGCGGCAAATGCATTCAGCGTTTACAGCATTCAGCGCCGTGCCGAAAGCTCACCGGCCGATGGTATGCCCTTCGCATACAGAACCGAAAACGCACTGTATCTGGCCGACGGCCGATACTACTGTGAGCTTATCGGTTCATCCGATTCCCCGTTGCTTCTCGACGCCGTTGATTTTACTGCAACCGCTCTTATCGAAAACTTAAAAGACGCAGGTCCCGCCGAAATACCGCAACTCGCAATATTTCCCTCCCAAAACCTCATCCCGAATACTTTTATACTATACCTGAACGGAGCATTCGGCTTTGCCGGCCTGACAAACACATTTTCAGCAAAATACAAAGTCAACGACGAGACCGTGACAGCGTTCATCAGCAAACAACCGGACCCGGCAGCTGCTAAAGAATTAGCTGACCAATACGCAGAATTCGTTATCGTTAACGGCGGAGAGAAAATCGCGCCCTCCGACCCCGCTGTAAAATACATCGACTTTTATGGCAGCCTTGAGATTGTCTCTGTAGAAGATTCATTCGTCCTCGGAATCCACCAGGCCGATGACCGCATGGCCGCCGATATTATACTTGCTCTCATTCGCAACAGCTTAGCTAAAGAAAACCAATGACTAAAAAAGATAAAATCAAACTGCCGCGCCGCCAATTCCTTGCCCGCACGGTTAAAGCGGGACTTTCGATTGTCGCTGCATCGGCCCTGGCCAAACTAATGTACAATTCAAAACCACCTTCGGTTGCTGCCGACATATCCGAGATGGTAAAAGTACCCGATTTCTCCGTCGCCGCCAGAGCATCTCAGCAAATCAGCATCATCAAAGGACCTGACCCGGCTCAATCGTCTCTGAAAGCTATTGACCTGCTCGGCGGAATTGAACGCTTCGTAAAACCAGGCGACATCGTCGTCATAAAACCCAACGTCGCTTTCGCCTCGCCGCCTGCTCTCGGTGCAACGACCAATCCGGCGCTCGTCGCTCAAATCGTCAGGCTCTGTCTCGACCGCGGCAAAGCGAAAAAGGTCATTGTCACCGACAACCCAATAAATAATCCCGAAAGCTGTTTTCTAATCAGCGGCATCGGTAAAGCAGCCTCCGCCGCGGGTGCTGAACTGCTTCTGCCAAGGCCTGCTTACTTCCGTAATACTTCGCTGCAAGGCGGCAAATTAATTAACGACTGGCCGATTTACTTCGAAGCGATGAGAAAAGCCGACAGGCTCATCGGCATCGCTCCGCTCAAAGACCATCACCGCAGTGGCGCATCGATGACTATGAAAAATTTCTACGGGTTACTCGGCGGCCGACGCAACATCTTCCACCAGAACATCAACACTATCATCGCCGAGCTTGCCATGCTCTTTAGACCGACCCTTGTAATACTCGACGGCACCACCGTAATGAAAACCAACGGCCCGACCGGAGGCTCCACCTCCGACTTAAAACGGGCTGATACCCTTATTGCGGGAACCGACCCGGTCGCCGTCGATTCGTTCGGAGCGACACTGCTCGATTTGAAAACCTCGGATTTGCCGTATCTGTCACTCGCCGCAGAGGCCGGCGCCGGCTCAACGGATTATATGTTACTCAAACCAATATTTGCTTCGGTAAGCTGAATATGAAAATAGTTACAGCCAGACGAATATGCCAGTTCCTCTTCTTTGCCCTTTTCCTTTGGCTTTGCGTAGTCAGCACCGTGGGCGACAGCTTCTGGCGAATTGGAAACTACCCGGTAAATTTCTTCTTTTATCTCGACCCGCTCGTCGCACTGGGCACGATGCTTGCGACTCATTCACTTTACGGCCCACTCGCACTGGCCCTGATTACCATTATACTCACCATCATCTTCGGCCGATTCTTCTGCAGCTGGGTCTGTCCCTTCGGCTCAATTCATCACTTCTTTGGTTACCTCGCCAAACGAAACAAAAAAACCGCAGAAAAAATCCGCCTCAACAGGTACCGAAAGGCTCAATCCATAAAATACTTTATTCTCGTCTTCTTCTTGATAATGGCCGCCTTTCCTTCACTTGCCGCAACATTGCAAATCAGCCTGCTCGACCCCATATCTATTGTCACTCGCTCTTTTAACATAATGTTGATTCCGATTGCCGACCGCTTTTTCCATATCACCTCCGCCGCGCCGCGATTTTACGAAGGCGCCTGGTTGATTCTGACCTTCTTTCTCGCCGCGGTTTTGCTGAATTTCGCAATTCCACGTTTCTACTGCCGATTCATTTGCCCACTCGGCGCATTCTTCGCTACTCTCAACAGGTTTGCCGTCTGGCGCATAGGCAAAAAAAGTGCCGAACACCCCGACTGCAGACTCTGTGAAGTAAACTGTGAAGGTGCATGCCAGCCGACGCACGACTTCAGAATCAGCGAATGTATCCTTTGCTTCAACTGTCTCAATGACTGTAAACACGAATTGATGACATATCGGCGCGCAATCAGTGCTGGCGGTGAAATCACGGACCCCGACATCTCCCGTCGCGGTTTTATCCTGTCGCTTGCCGGGGGAGCGCTGGCCCTGCCGGCCGTAAGGCTCGCAAATACACTCGGCGCCAATTACTATCCCGGCCTGATTCGTCCGCCCGGCGCACTGCCCGAAGAAGAATTTCTCAAACGCTGCATCAAGTGCGGACAATGTATGAGAATCTGTCCAACCAACGTGATTCAGCCCGCCTCGATACAGGGCGGACTCGAAAACCTCTGGACGCCCGCATTGAACAATCGCATCGGTTCCAGCGGCTGCCAGCTAAACTGCGTCGCCTGCGGCCAGATTTGTCCTACCGCGGCAATCAGGCCCATCAGCCTCGATGAAAAACTCGGAATCAACGACTTTGCCGACGCAGGCCCCATAAAGCTCGGAACTGCATTCGTCGATAGAAACCGCTGCCTGCCATGGGCACTCGGCAGGCCCTGCATAGTCTGCGAGGAAAACTGCCCCGTCAGCCCAAAAGCAATCTTCACTAAAGTATCATTCGAAACAGTAAGAGACGGCGAGTTCACGGCAGCAAAAATCTCAGGTAATACCGTTGAAATAAAAACAATTATGCAGTCTGACCGATACGCAACGGGCGATTATTACTGCGCTGTCGGCCCTGCCCGATTCAAGATTGTCGCAAACTCCGAAAACACCCTTAGATTAGAGGGAAAAGAAAAACCTGAACAACATTTACCTTCCAATGGTAAGATTATAATTCAGGTTCGCCTTCAGAAACCGTACGTCGACCCGCAAAAATGTATAGGCTGCGGCGTATGCGAACACGAATGCCCCGTAAGCGGCAAACGCGCCATAAGGGTTTCCGCAGAGGGCGAATCAAGAAACGCAAACAGAAAATTATTATTAGGCTGACAATTGAGGAGCTAATTCGATGAAAGCAAACAATAACCCGATAGACAGAAGAAACTTTCTCAAGGCCGCAGGCGCCGCAGGCCTTGGCTCTGTAATCGCATCACGATATGCCTTTGCCGAGGCGAACACCCCGGCCCCGGCCGAGCCCAACAACACCACCGAAAAGGCAAAATACCCGCAACTGCCCAAACGCAAGCTCGGCCGGGCCGATATCGAAATACCCGTCATCTGCAACGGCGTCATGTTCAACGTCGTCGAAAACCCTGTTATACTCCGCGCCAGCCTTCGTTACGGTGTCACCTACTGGGATACAGCCAGCGGTTACGCCGGCGGCAATAGTGAGCTCGGGGTAGGACATTTCTTTAAGAAAAATCCCGACGTCCGTAAAGACATCTTTCTCGTCACCAAGGCTTCCGGCGCCCGAACAGCCGAGCAGGTCGAGCAAAAACTCCAGGAGTCATTAAAGCGAATGAACACCGATTACATTGACATGTACTACGGTGTACACGGCTGCAGTGACCCTAAACAACTGACCGACGACCTTGCACGCTGGGCCGAAGACGCCAAAAAACGCAACCTCATCAAATATTTCGGATTCAGCACGCACTCAAATATGGCAAAGTGTCTCATGGCCGCGTCCAAACTCCCCTGGATTGACGCCGTGATGACCAGCTACAATATCTCCCTGATGCTCCAGCCGGATATGAAAGAAGCCGTCCAGGCCTGTCGCGAAGCAGGTGTCGCTGTAATAGCAATGAAAGTCATTCGCGGAGTCCAGAACCAGATTCCCGCTGCCGAAGAAAAACTGCTTACCCATTTCCTCGATAAAGGCTACAACCGCGAACAGGCACTTATAAAAATTGTGCTCGACGATGACAGAATCACCGCCGCCTGTATCAGGATGGAAAATGTCACCCTCCTGCAGACCAACGTCGCCGCCGTAGTTGACAAAACCGAGCTGACGCCCGACGACCTCGAAGCCCTCCGTGAATATGCCGCCGAGACATGTACCGGTTATTGTGCAGGCTGCGCCGACATCTGCGCCGCCGCCGTACCCGCGATGCCGTACACCGCCGAGGTGATGCGCTACCTGATGTACTACAAAAGCTACGGCGATACCGACCGGGCCCGCGAACTCTTCGCTCAGCTTCCGGCAAGTGCAAAAGCCCGCGTCAGAACTGCTGATTACTCCGCCGCCGAGGCCCGGTGCCCACAGCGGATGCCTATCGCAAAACTAATGGCCGAGGCCGCTCAAAAGCTGGCATAACAGCGGTTTAGTGCCCCAGACAGCCGGTTTTTGAGTATTCAGTCCCGATTCTGAAACGGGGCTTCGCCTCAAAACCTCGCTCTTTTTGCGAGCATAAGCCTTTATAAACACAACGCTTAGCTCAAAATGAGCCATTTATCCTTGACCCGAAACCCCCTGTTCTGCTACAATACAATCGTTGAGAGTCCGTCGAGAACAATGTTTGGGGGCAACCTGGCGATGAAGAGGATAGTTGATTTTTATTATTCAAAATGGCTGCCGTTTACGGCAACCAAAAGGCGCATTCTGGTACTGGCAATTGCCAGTTATCTGGCTATGTGCTGAATATCTGCCATTTTTCAACCTCCGGGCCGTCTGGCGTAAGACGGCCTTTTTTTATGCGCTGCAATCCTCACATTTGACAAAGGACCATCTCTAAAGTAACCTTACTTCCCGATAGCAGCCGGATATTTTTCTTCGGGTGTCGAGCACTTGCCGCGGCGTAGCTGTCTTTTAGCGAAGCCGGGTCGAGTATCGAGCATCAAGGACCTTTTTATGATAATAGTTACAGGCGGAGCAGGTTTCATCGGTTCGGCAATCATCGCCGCTCTTAACAACAGGGGAATCGACAATATCGTCGTCGTTGACGAGCTCGGCATAGACCCCTCGACTTCGCTCGGGGCGGGCCCGCGATGGAAGAATCTCGTCAATCTTTCCTTCGCCGACTACATCAACAAGGACGATTTCCTCGAGCTTGTTCTCGAAGATGACTTTCATCAGGACATCAAAACCGTCTTTCACATGGGCGCCTGCTCCAGCACCACCGAGACCGACGCCACGTTTCTAATGCAGAACAATTTCCAGTACACAAAGCTGCTCGCCACATGGGCCTTCGAGCACGACATTCGCTTCATATACGCATCAAGCGCAGCTACCTATGGCGACGGCTCAAAAGGCTTCGAAGACGACCAGGAAAAACTCGACGAGCTTCGGCCGCTCAATATGTACGGCTATTCCAAGCATTTATTCGACCTCTGGGCCCGCCGTCACGGCCTGCTCGAGCAAATCGCAGGCCTGAAGTACTTCAACGTCTTCGGCCCCAATGAATATCACAAGGCCGACATGCGCTCGTTTGTCCTCAAGGCCTACGAACAAATACAGGCCGACGGCAAAGTCAGACTGTTCAAATCACATAACCCCGATTACCCCGACGGGCAATATAAGCGCGATTTCCTTTACGTCAAAGACGCGGTCGATATGACACTGTTCTTTATGGACAATCCCCAGGTCAACGGCATCTACAATATCGGCACCGGCAACGCACACACATGGAAC
>CAZFHM010000047.1:0-13195 GCA_964518825.1 uncultured Pirellulales bacterium | reverse complement strand
TCTATCACGGGCACGGAAGTTTCTTGTGCCGGGACGGGCGTTAGCTGGGCCTGTGCGAATTTGTCGCAATCGCGGCCTGACACACTCCCACAAAATTCAACCGCCGAAGCCAGGCTTTGTGTGGGGACATTTACAGTAAACTGCGGGACCTGCTCAAGAAGTGAATAACTGTATCGTGACGGCCTTACCAGTATTAAAAGGACGTCTTTGCCCCAGACAGAACCGATGGTGCCCCAGCCGATGGCCATTACGTTGGGCTTGCCTTTTTTGTCAGCCGTCACTAACAGCAGTCCCTCTTTGGTCATTCGCCTGATGGTCATATCGAACAGGTCTTTATAATCGTATGGTATCCTGGCCATTTCGAAACTCCCGCCTTAACAGTTTTTCGAGCACGGGCTATTATATTGATATTTGATGCTGAACTACAGAGTAATTACCGCTGATTTGGGATTTGGACGATGGCAGAGAATCGCTGTTTGCTTTATAATCGGTTGCGGTCAGGACTGGACTGTTAAGGTGAGTAGTTTATGCGGGCGGTTATACAGAGGGTATCGAAGGCGTCGGTTGCGGTTGACAGCAAAACCGTCGGCAGTATCGGCAGGGGGTTATTAGTATATGTCGGCGTCGGCAATACTGATAAGGCTGATGACGCGGTTTTTGTCGGGCGGAAGATTGCCGAACTGCGGATATTCGAAGATGACGACGGAAAAATGAATCGCAGCGTCGGTGACGTGGGCGGGGCGGTACTTGTTATCAGTAATTTCACATTGCATGGTAACTGTCGCAAGGGGCGACGGCCGAGTTTCGATTCGGCAGCGGCGCCTGAGGTTGCAAAAGAGCTTTACGAAAAGGTTGTCGAGACCGTCAGGAGCTACAGCCTGACTGTCGAGAAGGGGATTTTTCAGGCACACATGCACGTGGAAAGTATCAACGACGGGCCTGTAACGTTACTGATTGACAGCGAACTTAGTCGTTCAAAATCCTGATTATTTGCCGCTGGCGGGAGATTTGGTTTAAGAATTTTTGGGCGGCGGGGCGGTTAAATGTCGATATTATAGGACAGAGTCAAGGTCGGTCCATAGGCCGAAGAAGCCGGGTCTATGGAGCGTTTTTGAAGTTGACAGGGCCGGTAGCCCCTGCTATAATAGTGGTGTAAGATGTGTTTATAGTTTAATTTACGCCCAAAGGTGGGGGTGATACTATGCCGGCGCATCAGCTAAGGACGGCTGATAGAGTTAGTGAGCGCTGCGAGAAGGGGAACATGATGAAAAAAGCTTTTGTCTTGGTAGTATTAGGCGCTGCTCTGTGCCTGCTTGTGTTCGGGTCTTGCGGCTGCGGATACGCTGGAAAGGCGGACGATGTTGTCGAGCAGAAGGTTGCGGACGTAATAACGATGGGTAGCGACCCCGAAGCAACCGCACAGATGGGCGAGACGACGGCCGAGGGACATCGCAGACATGTCCGCGATCACCGGCTGAATCGGCAGGCGATGATGGAAGATATGGATGCATTCTTCATGCTTGACCAGCCGAGCAGATTGACTGAACGGGCGATTCCTTAAAGGCGTGTCTGTTGAGTTAGAAAAGTTATAGAAAAAGGATTCCTGTCCCGATATATGGGACAGGGTGTAAAAGAAGCAAAAAGGGATTTGAGACTTGCAGACTCTCATCGAGTACTTCCACCGCGTGGCAGGATATTCGTGGTGGGCGGTTGGAATTGAACTTCTTCTAATCGGCCTGGTGGTCTACTGGGTCGTGGATTTCCTCGAAGGCACCAGAGGCGAAAGGCTTTTCCGCGGTGTAATCCTTGTTATCGTAGCGGCTGTACTGCTGCTTAATCTTGTCGCGGTGCGGCTTCATCTCGAACGGTTACAGCATCTGTACACATACTTTTTGGTCTTCGTGTTAGTCGTTGCGGTGGCGGCCTTTCAGCCTGAAATTCGCAGGGCGCTGATACGAATCGCTCAGCCGAGATTTCCGGGAGGACCCAGCAGGGAACTTTCACGTACGGTCGAAGAAATAATTTCGGCGGTAATGAGTATGGCTGGGTCTCGCACCGGCGCGGTAATTGTTATAGAGCGGCGAGTGGCGCTGGGTGAATTTGTCGAAACGGGCATTCGCATCGACGCCAGGGTCACCGCCGAGCTGCTCAAGACGATTTTTCACAACGGGACGGCGCTTCACGATATGGCGGTAATCATCCACGGCGACAGGATTGCAGCCGCTTCTGTACAACTGCCTCTGGCTGAGGCTGAGAGAATCGGCGACGTGGAGCTGGGCTCACGACACCGGGCCGCTATCGGAATGAGCTCCGGTTGTGACGCGAGCGTTATAGTCGTCAGCGAAGAAACGGGTATAGTATCAATCGCCAGTAACGGTAAGCTCGTTAGAAACGTTGACGAATCACATCTGCGAGAGCACCTGATGAATATAATGACCCATCGTGAATCGGCATGGTGGTCCCGGCAGATACCGCGAAAGGCTGTTGTCGTTGACGCGGCCGAGGTAACAAAAAAAGCAGCAGACAGTGCCGGCGACGGGGGAACCGTGTGAAGAGACTAAAAGGTATCAATTTCGGCAAGATAATACTGGTGGTGTTCATCACCATCCTTATCTGGGTTTGGGCGGACAAGGCGCAGGACGAGGACTACATGTTCGAGAACGTTCTGTTAAAAGCGGAAAGGTCTCTTGCATCGGAGCTGTGGCTTACGTTCGACGGGCAGCGTACTGCTACGCTGGAAGAGCTTACGCTGCGCGGGCCGGCGGCTCGGCTGGACGAGCTGAAGAGAGACTTGAAAACCGGTTCGCCGAGACTGGAGTTTTTTCTCGGTCCGGCTGATACCGGTCTGGTAGGGCCTGGCCAGACCAATCTCAACGTGCTCGATTTTCTGAGGAACAGCGGGCAGTTGCGGTCACTGCGGGTCTCGGCTGTTGATTGCAAGCCGAGGGTCATAATGGTAAAGGCCGGCAGGCTCGTGGAGAAAGAGCTTAAGGTCAGATGCGTGCGGTCTAACGGCGACGTCCTCAATGCAAAAAAGATTGAGCCGGCAACGGTGAAGGCACGTGTTCCTGAAGACTGGAACCCGCTGACAGCCGATGTTATCCTGAATGAAAGCGAGATAGAGCAGGCAAGGCTGGGTGATTTCGAGAAGACAGCGATTGTGCGGTTCTCGCCTGAAGAGACGCACGTCATACCGACCAAAATCAAGATTATGATGCCGGCGGCGACGGAAGAATTGAGTGCTCGTTCGATTACGCAGGCGACTATCGGTTTTGTGCTGAGCCCAAATCTCGTCGGCAAGTACAGAATCGTGTTGGAGAATTATTCGGAATTGGCGAGTTTTACGATTAGCGCTACTTCGGAGGCGGCGCGGGCATACAGAGAGCAGCCTTTCCAGATACTCCTGTATATACTCGACGAGGATGCGAAGAACACATCCGAGCAGCGAAAAGAGGTTGAGTATAATTTCCCGGATGAGTTTGTCAGCCAGGGGAAAATCAAGCTGAACCAGCCAGCGGGAATCGCTCGATTCAAACTCAGCCCGATTGAGCCTGCAGCGAGCGCTCCGGCTTCGCCCTAAAGAACAGTATCACTGTTTCAATAACCATCCAGACGGCAAGGACAAACATTACCGCTGCGACTATGGCCAGAAGCCAGTTTTCTGCTGCTCCCTGCTGTAAGCGCGCGATGTAAGTTCTTTCCTGAAGAACCAGAGCAGTGATAGTTACGGTGAGCATTAACAGGGCGGGTATACCGGCCAAGATGAATTTTGCTCCGCCTTTTTTGCGCAGGTACATTGTCACCACAAGCAGGGCAAGTGCTGCCAGCAATTGATTTGCGGTTCCGAACAGCGGCCAGAGCTTCATAGCGCCCATGCCGTCGGCACCGGTGGCGAATGCAAGGGCCGCGGCGGTCACTACCGCGACAGTGGTTGCCGTCCAGCGGTTTGTCAGCTTCTTCAGGCCCAGGTCGGCGGACAACTCACTAATCACGTACCGCTGTATTCTCGTTGCGGTATCGAGTGTTGTTCCGGCAAAAGAAGCAATAAAGACGCCCATAAGAGCAATTCCGACGGCCTCGGTGATGCCGATTGTACCCATTATATTGGCTGCGCCTCTTACCACCGGTGCGATTTTGTCGGGCAGTCCTTTGGTGCCGAGCCATGAGCCGTAATAGTGCGTCCATGCATCTGAGCCCGTGAGCGTCAGTCCGTCTGTTGTTTTAATCGCCATTCCGACACCTGCGCCGACACAAATCAGAATAAGAACCGCAAGAAAGCCTTCGAGCAGCATCGAACCGTATCCGACAAACTGAGCGTCGGGCTCTTTGGATATTTGTTTGGGGCTTGTACCCGAAGCGACAAGTGAGTGGAATCCACTGATAGCGCCGCAGGCGATTGTAATAAACAGGAAAGGCCACAGGGCCGGTGTATTAGCGGGTAAACTGGTATTTATGGCCGGTGCGACCATTGTCAGCGAAGACTTTGCCGATGCGAATATCACGCCGACTACCAGCAGAGCCATCGCGATGAAAAGCTGCCATGCGTTGATATAGTCACGGGGCTGGAGCAGCGTAGTCACCGGCAGAGTCGATGCGACCCAGGCGTACATCAGCAGAATAATAGTCCACACGCCGGTTGGCGGGATGCCGAGTATCGAAGGCATTGTGAATTTGAAGATGCTGCCCAAATAAATCGTTATGTACATAAGCAGCACGGCGATAGCGGTCGAGAGCAAAACGTTGGCACTTTTTCGGTAAATGAGATAGCCCAGCGTGACAGCAATGGGTATTTGCAGCCAGACGGCCAACACCGAGCTTGGAAACACTGCAAAGACAACGGCGATGACCAGGCCGAAGATTGCTATAACAATCAGCAGTGTCAAAAAGACGACACAGAAGAATATAAGGCGTACCCGCTTGTTGATGTACCTGGCGGATATTTCAGATATACTCTTGCCTTTATTTCTTAAAGATACGACAAGTGTTCCGAAATCATGGACGGCCCCCATCAGGATGCAGCCTATAGTCACCCAGAGTATGGCGGGCAGCCAGCCCCATATTATGCCGATGGCCGGTCCGACAATCGGTCCGGTGCCCGCGATGGACGTATAATGATGGCCGAAGATGATTCCTTTGCGTGTCGGGACGTAGTCGATTCCGTCTTGAAGTTCTTGTGAGGGAACGACGGCGTCCTTATTTAATTTGAAGATTTTTCGTGCAAGAAAACGGCCATAGGTGTGATAAGCGATGATATAGCCGAGGCCGCAAACCAACATTAAAACGAGAGTTTCCATCTGGTTATTCCCGGTTTTTAGTTATTCAAGCCGCCTTATTTAATATCAACCTTAGGCTATTATACAAAAATCGGCCTAATTGAGCAAATTTTTGAATTTAGCTGCAGGAATTTATCAAAAATGATAAATGGCTACGATGAATTATTACTTTGCGGGAAGTATAGAGCGTCATTCCCGCACATATGTCCACCATAGTATTTCGCAAAGGGTAAAAGGTGGTGTGATTCGCATTTATACGTAAACCACACCGTGTTTTCACGGGCTGGAAGCCCGTGTTACTTTCTGTGGGGGCGGGCGAGGAGGCGAATCGGCACTTCAGAAATCGGCAGTAAAGACTGTAACCTGCCTATTATAAAACGTCGGTAGTTTTCTTCAAATAGTTCAAGGTTATTTACGAACATCAGTATAGTTACCGGATTGACCGCAATTTGCGTTGCGTAATATATTTTCGGCCTGCCGGCCTTGTTGTGTGGTGTGCCGGATTTTTCAGCTTTTATCCGCTCGAAAGCCTTGTTGAGCCTGGGTGTGGGAATTTTTGTTGTTGCCTGCTTGAAAAGCTCGGCAGCCAAATCCAAAACGCTCTGCACGTTTTTGGCCTCGCTGGCGGTGGTAAATGCTATCGGTGCGTACCTAAGGCCCGTCAATACCTTGCCGAGATACTCTTCGTAATCATCGGTATCGGCATGGTCTTTGGCGAGGTCCCACTTGTTGACTATGATGATGCAGGTCTTGTATTCATCGATGATAAATTTAGCGAGCTTTTTATCGATCTGCGAGACGGGCTCGGTCGCGTCGATAAGGAACAGGACTACATCGGCCCGCTTAATCGAACGTGTCGCGCGGACATAGCTGTAGAATTCTATATCGTCGGCCATTTTGCTTTTTTTTCGCACACCGGCGGTATCGATAGCTATGATGGTCTTGCCGTCTTTTTTGAACCGCACATCGACGGCGTCGCGGGTGGTGCCTGGCGTTTCACTGACGATGACCCGCTCTTCGCCCACCATTGCATTTAGCAACGTACTTTTTCCGGCGTTTCGTTTGCCGACTATGGCGAGTTTCATCACGGGCTCATCCGGCTTTTCGGAATCGAGATGCGAAACTTCGGCAAATACCCGGTCCAGCAGGACGGACTTATTGAGATTGTTCTGAGCGGAGATGCAGAGGAATTCGCCGAATCCTAATTTCGTAAATTCACCGGCCATCGGGAATAACTTCGCGTTGTCGGCCTTGTTGGCGACGCCGATTACTTTGAGGTCTTCTTTGCGCAGCAATTGCGCGATAGTTTTGTCGAGCGGAGTTACCCCGTCGCGGATATCGGTCATGAATACGACCAGGTCAGCAGATTCGATTGCGCGGCGGATTTGGCCTTCGACGTGCTCGCTGAGCCGGTCGGAGTCGACAATTCCATAACCGCCGGTATCGACCAGCTCGATGTACCTATCGTTTTTTTCGATGATTGTACTGATACGGTCCCTGGTGACGCCTGCCGTCGGCTCGACGATGCTAATCATCTCGCCGGCAAGGGCGTTGAGCAGTGAGCTTTTGCCCACGTTGGGCCTACCGATTATCGCGATAACAGGCAATTCCATAAGATTTTCTCGGACCTTAAAGAAACGGGCATTATAACACAAACAGGTTCGATTTGAAATGTTCCGGCCGGGCATGGTCATCCATCAGTAGAGAAGTGACGGCTGAATTGCCGATAGGAATCTTAATGGAACTTGTAGAACAGAACCAGGGGCGTACGCGGCGGGACATAGCGTCCCGGCTGAAGAGGTGCATATTCTGCGATGAGCTGATTGGGGCCAACGCGGTCAAGTGCCGTGTGTGCGGTGAATTTCTGAATACGGAAAAGGCCAAGAGGCTGCAGCAGGCCGCCGAGCGCAGGGCCCAGGGGCTGGAGGAACCGAAGCAGGATGACAGTGTGCTGTTCGCGGGACGGCCTTCGCTGCTCGGCCTGGCAGGGACAGCAATTAAGGCTGCCATCCTTCTGGCATTATCAATATTGATATTCAAATATCCGCTTGAAAATATAGTGGTCGGTTTTCTGGACCGATTCAGCGACTTTCAAATCAGTGACGGTCAGTATTTTGCCCTGGCGAGGTGGCGACAAATAACAGGAGTGGGCCTTTCGATAGTTGTTGTGCTGCTGTTTGCCCTGAAGGTGTTGAAAATGAAAATGACCTACTACGAAGTTAACTCGGACAGAATCGAGCACAGCAGGGGCATACTCGACAGGCGGGTGGATAATCTCGATATGTTCCGCGTGGTGGATTTGAAGCTGCGCAGGACTATACTTGATTGCCTGTTCGGCATCGGGCAGGTGACATTAATTACGACCGACAAGAGCGACCCTGAGTTTACTTTTGAGAAGGTGCATCACTGCCGCAAATTGTATGACGTTATAAAGAAAGCCAGTCTCGAAGCCGACCAGAGCCAGCGCGTCGTTCACGTTGAATAACAGCGGGTTATTTGCTCTGCTGTTTTTGGATTTTTGCCCAGGTGTCGCGCAGGCCGACAGTTCGGTTGAAGATGAGGTTGCCTTGAGTTATATCAGGGTCGAGGCAGAAATAGCCCATTCGCTCGAACTGGAATCTATCGAGCTGTTTGGCATCAGCCAGAGATGGTTCGAGCTTGCATCCGGTCAGCACTTCCAGCGAATTGGGATTTAAGTTTGACTTGAAGTCCTGTCCTTCTTCGGTCTGGTCAGGATTTTCTTTCGTGAACAGATAGTCGTACAGCCTGACTTCGGAGTCGATTGCATGAGTAGCCGAGACCCAGTGGAGAGTTGATTTTGGTTTTCGGCCGTCCGGTGCGTCACCGCCGCGGGTAGCGGGGTCGTAAGTACAGTGCAATTCGACAATATTGCCGTCCGGGTCTTTAACTACATCGGTGCAGGTGACAAAGTACGCGTAGCGAAGTCGAACTTCCCTTCCCGGCGCCAAGCGGTAAAACTTTTTCGGCGGCTCTTCCATAAAATCTTCTCGTTCGATGTAAAGCTCTCTCGAGAAGGGCACCTTTCTTGTGCCCGCACTTTGGTCTTCGGGGTTATTGACGGCGTCAAGCTCTTCAGTTTGTCCTTCAGGATAATTTGTGATAACGACCTTCAAAGGCCTAAGCACCGCCATAACGCGCGGGCTGGTCCTGTTCAAATCTTCCCGCAGGCAGTGCTCTAACAGTGCTGCATCAATTGTGCTGTTGAACTTATTGACGCCGATTGTTTTGCAGAAATTTCGAATTGCTTGCGGCGAGTAGCCGCGGCGGCGCAGGCCCTGAAGGGTCGGCATTCGCGGGTCGTCCCAGCTGTTGACTAATTTTTCCTGAACGAGCAGCAGCAGTTTTCGCTTGCTCATTACAGTATAAGTGAGATTGAGACGGGCGAATTCAATCTGCTGTGGATGATACACGCCAAGGGCATCGAGGAACCAGTCGTAAAGCGGCCTGTGGTTTTCGAATTCCAGTGTACATATCGAGTGGGTGACCTTTTCGATTGAATCTTCCAGGCCGTGCGCCCAGTCGTACATCGGGTAGATACACCACTTATCTCCGCTTCGCGGATGGCTTGCGTGCAGAATACGGTACATCACGGGGTCGCGCATATTAAGATTGGGATGGGACATATCAATCTTTGCGCGCAGGACCCGGCTGCCGTCGGGAAATTCGCCCTTTTCCATTCGCTCAAATAAATCGCTATTTTCTTCGACGCTTCGTTCGCGATAAGGGCTGTTCTTTCCCGGTTCGGTTAGTGTGCCGCGCTGCTCGCGAATTTCGTCGGGCGTCGAGTCGTCAACGTAGGCACTGCCTTTTTTTACAAGCTGTAAGGCCCAATCGTACATCTGCTGGAAATAGTCGCTGGCGTAATACAGCCTGTCTGCCCAGTCCCAGCCGAGCCAGCGGACGTCGGCGATTATCGAGTCGATATATTCCTGTTCTTCCTTGATGGGGTTGGTGTCGTCGAAGCGCAGGTTGCAGGTTCCGCCGAATTCGGCGGCGATACCGAAATTCAGGCAGATACTTTTTGCATGGCCGATATGAAGATAGCCGTTGGGCTCCGGCGGGAAGCGCGTTACTACGCGACCATCCCATTTGCCGGTCTTGATATCATCGGCCACTATCTGCCGAATAAAATCCAGTCTTTCCGTCGTTTCTTCGTTAGCCATAATTACTCTTTCGCTATCAGACCTTTGAGGTTCATCTCGAAATAGGCTTTTGTGTTCGGGTGGACTTTATCGTTACTGAGTATTTCATTTTTGTCCAGCCAGAGCAGCTCGCTGTGCTGGTCGTCTGGTTTGATATTTACGCTGTCTTTCAATTTAATTCTGTGAGCCAATACCACATAATGTGTTCCGAAGCCCTGTTTGCGGGCGAAGTTCGTGTCGTATATATGGTCGAAGGCGCCGAGCAGTTCCGCGTCCCGGTAGCTGACATCAAGGCCCAGCTCGTCTCTGGTTATCCGTTCGAAGGCGTCGGCTATCTGTTCATTTTTAAAGATTCTTCCGCCTGGCACAAATAAAAAGCCTCGGACGGGCTCGTTGTTACGCATACCGACAAGGACCCGGCCCCGGTCGTTTTCGATAATCAAATCGATAGAGACCAGCGGCGTCAGCCTGACGACCTCGGCCAGCTCATCGCTACTTATTTTGAAGGGCTTGCTTTTGTCCATAACAGGAGAGCAATTTATCAAAATCACCGCTATTCGTACACGTTAATCTGCCGCTTTGCGTCAATCTTGACAATACCGGCGCTTTAGCTTACTCTTTGCCTTCTATCGTAATTTCTGTTTTTTCGAGGCTTGTGATGGTTGTAACCCGATTCGCACCGTCTCCGACCGGCTATCTTCACATCGGCGGCACTCGTACAGCATTATTCTGCTGGCTGCTTGCCCGTCATAGCGGCGGGAAGATGATTCTGCGCATCGAGGATACCGACCAGAAGCGCAATACGCCGTCGGCAACGCAGCAGGTAATCGATGATTTGCGATGGCTGGGTATCGACTGGGATGAAGGGCCTCAAGTGGGCGGGCCGAACGGGCCGTATTTTCAGTCACAGCGGCTCGAACTCTACAAGGAATATACCCAAAAGCTGCTCGATGCAGGACTGGCATATTATTGTTTCGATACGCCCGAAGAACTCGAAGTGATGCGCAAGCAGGCCCAGGACAAAAAGCAAAATTTTACATATCCCCGGCCGAGCAAGTTTCCCGATGAGGCGGATGTGAAAAAAGCCCGTGCAGAAGGAAGAGATGTGATGGTGCGGTTCTGTATGCCGGACGAGGAAATCATCGTCGATGATATTGTTCGCGGGCAGGTGAAATTCGCGGCGCGAGAGTTCGGCGATTTTATCATCTGCAAATCCGACGGTTATCCGACGTATCACTTCGCCTGCGTTGTAGATGACGAGCTGATGAAAGTGACCCACGTTATCCGTGGTCAGGAGCACCTTATGAATACGCCGTGTCATATGGCTTTGCAAAAGGCGCTCGGTTTTTCCGCGCCGACGTATGCCCATATGGCGGTTACTATAAGTGAAGGGGGCGGTAAGCTGTCAAAACGTGAACGCGGCAAGACGTTAATCAAGGCGATTAAAGACAAGCAGGGTGACATTGAGAAAATCGCTGCCGCCGGTAACATATCGGTTGAGCAGTTGAATGAATTTATCGCCGGTAACGCGCAAATCGACCAGGAGAAGATAGGCGTTATGGCTGATTACCTCGGTGTGCATCTGCCGGAGATTAACGTCGTTGATTTCTTCAGCAGCGGGTACTTGCCGGAGGCGATGGTGAATTTTATCGCGCTGCTTGGCTGGTCGCCCGGCGAGCGCAGGGAAATAATGACAAAAGATGAGCTTGTCGACGTCTTCGACCTGTCCCGGCTGACCAAGACCAACAGCCTGTTCGACAGGGGCAAATTGCTTGCGTTCAATACCGAGCATATGAAGATGCTCGATGCCGATGTACTGTTGGGTCATTTCAAAAAATATCTTGCTGTGGTCGGTTCGCCGGTGGCAGGAGCGGATGATGCGACGCTGAAACGCATACTCGAAATAAATACCGGCGCAAAGACGCTGGAAATGGTCGAGCAGAAAAGCAGGTTCCTGTTTTTGAGCAATGAGGAAATAGAATATGACGAGGCAGCCGTGAAGAAGGTTTTGCTCAAAAACGAAGGCCTTGCGATGCTCAAAATCGTGCGCGATAAATTAGCCTCGATGGCTGAATTGAGCGAGTCGGCTGTCGAGGAAATGCTTCGCGGATTAGCCGAGGAAAAGCAGGTCGGCTTAGGCAAGGTCGCCCAGCCGCTGCGGGTAGCGATATGCGGTAACACAATCAGCCCGCCGATTTTCGATTCGATACAACTACTCGGAAAAGAAAATACACTGATTCGTGTTAATTTAGTTTTAGAGCGTTTTAGACAATAGAAATCATAGACCTGGATTTGGGAGAGCAAAAGATGGACTGTCCAAAGTGTAGTAGTGAAATGGAGAGGATAGCTTATAAGGGCATTGAGGTTGACAGGTGCAAGGGCTGTAAAGGTATATGGTTCGATATGCTCGAGCATGAACATCTTAAAGCTATCGAGGGTTCTGAGGCTATTGATGTCGGGTCTTCAGCAGTGGGTAAGCAGTTCAATAAAATGAGCGTTGTAAACTGCCCTGTGTGCCAGACACAGATGATTCCGATGGTCGATAATAAGCAACCCCATATCTGGTATGAGGCTTGTACGAGCTGCTATGGTGTTTTCTTCGATGCGGGTGAGTTTAAAGATTACAAAGAAGAAACAGTGTTAGACTTTTTCAAAGACCTTTTTGCCAAAGAACGTTTATGAACATTCAAATACCACAGGGCGAATGAGGAAATTAGGATGTCATTGTTGGTAACGGGTTCGATAGGGATTGATACTGTAAGGACGCCTTTCGGGGTGAGTGAAGATTGTCTTGGCGGGTCGGCTATATATTTCAGTATGGCAGCGAGTTTTTTCGCGCCCGTGCGGTTCGTAGGTGTGGTCGGTGACGATTGCCCGTTCGATTTGGCAAAGGTATTTGCCGGCAGAGATGTTGATTTGGCCGGTCTGGAAGTACGCAAGGGCAGTAAGACGTTTCGCTGGGCGGGTACATATCACGGCGCGATGAACGACAGGACGACAGACAGCGTGCAGCTCAATGTATTAGCTGAAGCGCCACCGAAGGTGCCTGATGTTTATCGCGACAGTAAGTATGTGTTCCTGGCCAATACGGCGCCTGCGCTGCAGATGGAGCTTCTCGAACAGGTCGATAAGCCGAAGTTTGTCGCGGCTGATACGATGAATATGTGGATAACGGAGCACACGAAGGACCTGAGCGAGCTTCTTAAAAGAATTGACTGCCTTGTACTCAACGATGAAGAGGCAAGGCTGCTGTCTGGTCAGACTAACCTGATTGAAGCGGCGGGCAGCGTGCTGGATATGGGGCCTACTGTCGTAATAGTCAAAAAAGGAGAGGCGGGTTCATTTATGGCGACGGCCGACGGCGACAGGTTTATCCTACCCGGCTACCCGGCGACGCAGGTCATAGACCCGACCGGAGCAGGCGACAGCTTCGCAGGAGGCTTGATGGGATATGTGGCAAAGGCCGGAGTGATTGATAAAGATACGCTGAGAAAGGCGATAGCATACGGGACTGTAATTGCCTCGTTTACGATTTCGGAATTTTCCCTTGACGGTCTTGCAGCAACTTCGTTGTCGGATATCGAAAACAGACTTGAAACTCTGCGAAGAAGCACCGAATTTTGAAAAACTAACGGCCTATGCGTGTTTTTATTGCGGTTGATATTAACGATGAGATAAAAAAAGCGATAGGCGACGTGCAAAGACAGCTCCAGGGCCGGGTCAGAACGAGCCAAAGAAGTGTTAAGTGGGTGCGGCCTG
>CAZFHM010000046.1:0-13705 GCA_964518825.1 uncultured Pirellulales bacterium | reverse complement strand
CCCCAGGCTTATATTGCAGATCTGTCGAATAAGCTATACTTAATATACTTATAAACACGAAGAAAATCAGAATAATAGTTCTGGTAGGCATATTAACTCTCCTTCCAAAATTGTTGAAAAAATACACCTCTTTTAGATTTTTTGCTTATTCAATCGAATACCAAGTGTCCCAATTGCCATAAGTAAAATGGTAGTTGGTTCTGGTATAACTTCTATTGGGACAGATACCTTGGTGAAGTCATAATAACCCCAATCAAGACCACCAGTAACAAGGTAATCCCCAAGTTGTACAGGTATGCCATTATTATCTCTAAGATCCCAGATAAGTGGTTCAGATAAATTTGGAAATTCGATATATTCCCCAGTAGCAAGCGTGAACTCAGACGAAACCGTCCACCATCCGTTGACTGCTTTCCAAGTATTATCGCCATCCTTATCAACCCAGAAGTTCCATTCTGGACTTCTTCCAAAATTATAAGTTACGCTCTCTTCACCAAGATTTGTTATTCTGTAAAGCATTTCCACATTTTCGCCTAACTCATAGACTGATTTGTCGGTCTGAACGTAGTATTCTACATCGTTGACCTCTATAGAGTTCCAATTCACAGCGAGGGCACAGTTCTGGCAGGTAATCGCCAGCACAAAAAAGACGTACAGCAGTATCGCTTTCCTCTCATTTTTTCGTTTCATTTTACTCGCTCCTTTCTATTTTTGTATTATACCTCAAATCCTCCCATAAATCAAGATGAAAAGGCTCTTAAGATACACAGGCCAACGCCAAGGAAGGCCAGTGTCGCCGGTTCCGGCACGACGGTGAAATCGACGGTGAGGGTGCTTCCGGGTGTGCCGTGATAATTATCAAACGTCCTGACTTCCAAAGAATATGTGGCCGGAGATAAAGGCTGTATCTGTTTCTGATATGTCCAGTTGCTAAACCCAGTAAGCAGACCTACGTCAACATACAGATCCAATTGAAGCGACGTGCCGTCCTGCGAAAACTCGTCGTACGCCACATGGCTCGGGTCGCCGCTTGCTGTGCCAAAGATGTCAAATGTAATTATATCGGTGTCAGATGGCATTTCCGGGATGACATCTACCTGGTCGACCCAGAGTGCGACAGCATTGGTCTGGCAGATAACTGCCGCCAGCACAAAGACTTGCAGAGTTCTCCTCATCTTCATTTTAGCCCCTCCTTAACTTTATGACTATTTTACCACTAAACAGCCCATAAATCAAGCTGAAACGGCCTGAAAGAGTAGTCATCCAACACTAAAAAATGGAGGGGAACTATAACTGAGGTATATTTTTACGGGCAGAGGGCGGCAGGATTAGACCTTTGCGGGCTGAGGTTTTTCGGGTATTGCGGCGACGGCCTCTTTAATTCTCTTCTGGGCGACTTTGGTCTTCCTGGTGATTATCGAAGCGGTGTCGGAACCCATAGAGCGGAGTCTTTCATATCGTTTTTGGAGCAGCGTCTCGATTTTGAATCGTCGCAGCTCGCGAAGCGTCCGCACGATATAGTCCTCGACGCTGTACACCGTGTCGTGGATATTTCGATGCGCGCCTCCGACCGGCTCGGGTATGACCGCGTCAATCAGCTTGAGCTTGAGCAGGTCCTTGCTGGTAAGCTTCAGGGCCTCGGCAGCTTCGGGAGCCTGTGAGCCGTCGCGCCAGAGGATGGCGGCGCAGCCTTCCGGTGAAATAACCGAAAAGTACGCAAACTCGAGCATTGCCATCCTGTCGCCGACGCCGATGGCAAGCGCCCCGCCGGAGCCGCCTTCACCGATGCAGATATTGATGACAGGCACTGCCA
This sequence comes from uncultured Pirellulales bacterium, assembly GCA_964518825.1. Taxonomy (GTDB): domain Bacteria; phylum Planctomycetota; class Phycisphaerae; order Sedimentisphaerales; family Anaerobacaceae; genus JBBABK01. Next base: position 11,892 of record CAZFHM010000046.1, on the reverse strand, counting down.
GGCGCGACATTTCGAAGAGGTTCTCGGCTATGGCCTGTGCCTGGCCCCGTTCTTCTGCACCGACGCCGGGATAGGCGCCGGGCGTATCTATGAAGGTTACGATGGGCAGGCCGAACTTTTCGGCGAACTTCATTTTGAGTATAGCCTTGCGGTAACCTTCAGGATTAGGACAGCCGAAATTGCAGGTGATTTTTTCCCTGGTGCTTCGGCCTTTGTTCTGGCCGACAATCAGGACCTTTTCTCTTTTGATTCTTCCCAGGCCGGCGGTGATTGCCCTGTCATCGCCGAACCGCCTGTCGCCGTGAAGCTGGCGAAAGTCCTGCACCATGAGGTTTATGTAGTCTTCGAGCAGCGGTCTTTTTGGGTGCCGGGCCACCTGGACCGTTTGCCATGCGGACAGATTGCTGTAGCTTTTTTTAAGCTCGGCAACCTTTTCTCGCTCGAGTCGGCGCACCTCGGTGGTGTAGTCTATGCCCTTGATAGAGCTCAACCTTTGCAGTTCGGAAATCTGCCGGTCAATGCCGGCAATATTGTCCTCGAATGCAAGGTAGTCGCCGTTAGGCGTACCGTTTCTTGCCTTAGGTGCTTTAGCCATAAATACCCTTGCCGCCTGTTAAAGCATCAGCGGTCATTTACCTTTATTGAACTCAACCCACAAAAAAATCCAGCCCACATACGCAGGCGGGATATCGTCCTGTTCTTTGCCAAATCCATTGGCTCACCATAATAAAGACAGAATGATAGCATTTTAGCCGTTCATATAAAAGAAAAAAATTGACACCGGCTTGCCATTAAGATAATTTTTAGCATATTTTTCTTTGCGCCTTCTTTTCCTTAAGGTGTTTGTTTTGAAGGAGTTACGGCAAATAACGGTAATCGGTCTGGGTCTGCTGGGTGGTTCGGTAGCACTTACGGCCCAAAGGTCCGGCGGCCCGGTCAAAGTGGTCGGATTCTCTCACAGAGCCGGCACCCGAAGAAAGGCCAGAGAAATTCTGGTCGCCACGCATATTGCAGACGATTTGGGCGGCAGTGTAGCCGGTTCGGAAATCGTTATCCTGGCCACGCCTATATATACCTTCGAAGAGATTTTCGCTCAGATCAGTAAGCACCTTAAAGCCGGTGCTGTTGTAACCGACGTCGGGTCCACGAAAGTATTGCCGCACCGCTGGGCAGCCAGGCAGCTGCCAAGGAATGTTTACTACGTCGGCTCACATCCAATAGCCGGCTCCGAGCAACGTGGAGTTGAGTTTGCCAGGGATGATTTGTTCGAGCAGGCTGACTGCATACTGACTGCGACGAAAAGTACAAATCGACAGGCAGTCAAAACGCTGAGGGACTTCTGGTCGCGGATGGGCTGTCGCGTAAAACTGATGAGCCCGGTTGAGCACGACAGGGTATTTGCCAATGTCAGCCATCTGCCGCATATCACGGCAGCGGCGCTGTTGAACGCCAACGATAATAATCAGCTAAAGTACGCCGGCAAAGGTTTTATGGACACTTCACGTGTTGCGAGCGGACCGGCTAATATCTGGGTCGATATACTCCTGACCAATGCGGGCAATTGTGCCAAAGGTATCGACAAATTCAAAAGGGAACTCGACGAATTCAAAAAAGCCATCAAGACCGGCGATAGTGTCAAGCTCCAGAAACTGCTTGGAAAAGCCAGGGACCGGCGTGCAAAACTTGTCGAGGACAAATTGAAAAAGAGGGAACTTGTATAGTGAAGCAGTGGCGATTTGAAGTGTTCAACAGGCCGGGCACCAGCGACGTTCACGGCAACGGTGTACTGGAGGACATCAGGGAGCTCGGAATCAAACCGGTTGAGGCGGTACAATCCGCAAAGGTGTTCTTAATCGAGGCGGATCCCTCGGCTGCGCTCGGGACAGGTTTCGATAAGGAGTTCGCACATCGCATTGCAAAGGAGCTGCTTACCGACCCGGTTTGCGAGGAATACTACATAGGAAGGAGCAAGGCCCCGGCGGGACTGGCCAAGGCAACACTGATTGAGGTCCACCTCAAGAGCGGTGTTACCGACCCGGTCGCCCAGTCGGTTACGGCTGCGCTGGCAGATATGGGGGTTGCCGTCGAGAACGTTCGCACGGCTCGAAAGTATGTTCTGCTGGGCCAAATAAACCCAAAACAAATCGCAACAATCAGTCAGAAGATACTCGCCAACGACTGTATCGAAACGGTGATACTCGGCGATGCGTCTGAGCCGCCGAGTCCGCATCTCAAACCTTACGAGCTGAAGATTGTACACTGGCCGATTTGTGAGCTCGACGACGACGCCCTGATGGCCCTGAGCAGGGGAAAAGACCTGTTCCTCAATATCGTTGAGATGAAAACCATACAGCAGCACTATCGCGACCTCGGCAGGGAGCCGACCGACGTTGAACTGGAAATGCTTGCCCAGACATGGAGTGAGCATTGTGTTCACAAGACGCTCAAAAGCTCGGTCGATATGAGTATCAACGGCGAGCAGATTCACTTCGATAATCTGCTCAAGGAAACCGTCTTTGGTGCAACAAAAGAACTGAACAAGCCCTGGTGCATCTCGGTATTCGACGATAACGCCGGCGTAATAGAATTCGACGATACGAGCGCAATGTGCTTCAAGGTAGAAACACACAATCACCCGTCGGCACTGGACCCTTACGGCGGAGCGGCGACGGGAATCGGCGGCGTTATTCGCGACCCGATGGGTACCGGACTTGGCGCCAAGCCCATAGCCAACACAGATATCTTCTGTTTCGGGCCGCCTGATAAAAAACTCGACGAAATTCCTAAAGGCGTGCTGCATCCGAGAAGGATTATGAAGGGCGTCGTTGCGGGCGTTCGCGATTACGGCAACAGGATGGGTATCCCGACCGTCAACGGCGCGATTTATTTCGACGAGCGTTACCTGGCAAATCCACTGGTGTACTGCGGTAATATCGGCCTGATGGATAAGGACAAATGTTTTAAGCATCCGCAAAGCGGCAATATTATCATCGTAGTCGGCGGCAGAACAGGGCGAGACGGGATTCACGGCGCAACTTTCTCATCGGGCGAGATGACACATGAGCACGAGACGGTCTTCTCGCACGCGGTGCAGATTGGAAACGCGATAACGGAAAAGAAGATGCTCGATGTTTTGCTGCAGGTAAGAGACGCGGGATTATACGAAGCTATAACCGACTGTGGCGCGGGCGGCCTGAGCAGCGCGGTCGGCGAGATGGGCGCCGAACTCGGCGCTGAAGTTGACCTCGAGAAAGTACCGCTCAAATACGCAGGGCTCAATTACACCGAGATATGGATAAGCGAAGCGCAGGAGCGAATGGTCATAGCGGTCAGGTCGGAGAACCTCGAAGCAATAAAGAAAATCTTCGATTCCGAAAACGTCGAATCGACGGTCATCGGCAAATTTGCCAGCGACAAGAAACTCGTCCTGCGATACGAGGGGCAGGTCGTCGGCGAGCTGGACATGGACTTTCTGCACGACGGGGTCCCGAAGTATTCGCGAAAGGCCGAATGGAAGGACCGCGGATTATCAGAGCCGAACATTCCTGAAAAGGAAAACTATAACGACGAGCTTGTGAAGATTCTGTCATCTTATAACGTCGCAAGCAAAGAGTGGGTAATTCGCCAGTACGACCACGAAGTCCAGGGCGGCTCGGCAATCAAGCCGCTCGTTGGCATTGCGAACGACGGGCCGGGCGACGCGGCGGTAATCAGGCCGAAGTACGATTCGGACAGGGGTCTGGCGATAAGCTGCGGGATGAACCCGATATACGGTGATATCGACCCGTACTGGATGGCGCTGGCGGGAATCGAAGAGGCGATTCGAAATATCATCTGCGTAGGCGGCAGATTCGACCGCATCGCGATTCTGGATAATTTCTGCTGGGGCGACTGTACGAAACCTGAGACGTTCGGGCCGTTGGTAAGAGCAGCCCAGGCCTGTCGGGACGGTGCGCTGGCCTATTCGACGCCGTTTATCTCAGGCAAAGACTCACTCAACAATGAGTTCCGCTGCGAAGACGGCAGCAGGATATCCATCCCGTCAACTCTGCTCATCAGCGCGATATCTATTGTGAATGACGTTAATAAATGTGTGACGATGGACGCAAAAAGGGGTGGCAATTTTATTTTCATCGCAGGCGAAACGAAAAATGAATTAGGCGGTTCGCACTATTACAAGATTCATAACGAGCTTGGCGCGAACGTTCCGACGGTTGATTTGGAGAAAGGGCCAAGAATTGCTGAACGAATCTGTCAGGCGATTGACCGGGGTCTTGTCGTAAGCTGTCACGATTGTTCGGAAGGGGGGCTGGCGGCGGCGCTGGCGGAAATGGCGTTCGCGGGCGGATTAGGTATAGAGGCTGATTTGAGGGCACTGCCGAAAACAGAGGACTGCACGCAGGCCTGCATGCAGCTGTTCAGTGAGTCGAACAGCCGGTTTGTCGTGGAGGTCGAGCCGGACAAGTTCGACGCCTTTGTCAGGCTGATGCTGAATCTGCCGTTCGGCCAGATAGGAAAAGTCATCGAAGAACCAAGACTTAAAGTCCGGGCTGATAACGGCAGCGAAGTAATAAACGCTGAGATAAAGGTTCTGAAAGAAGCGTGGCAAAAAACTTTCGATTGGTAAAACTTTTAAGAAAGTAAGAAATGGCTGAGGTTCAAGCGATAGTTCTGCGGGCTGCGGGTATAAATTGTGATACGGAAACCGAGCATGCGCTCGAACTGGCAGGCGCCAAGGCGCAGAGAGTGCATATAAACCGCCTTATAGACAATAAATCGCTTCTGGACGAGTTCCATATATTAGTAGTGCCGGGTGGGTTTAGCTATGGTGATGACGTAGCAGCCGGACGAATCCTTGCAAACCAGATACGTCATCATCTTTACGAGGCTGTTCGCAAATTCATTGACGACGGCAAATTAGTGCTCGGTATCTGCAACGGCTTTCAGGTGCTTGTTAAATGCGGTCTGCTCGGCGGCAATGGTTCCGGCAACAGCCAGAGTATTACTATAACAAACAATGACAGCGGCAAGTTCGAGGACCGCTGGGTATATCTTTCGCCGCAGACGGACCGTTGTGTTTTTATCGAGCAGGGACAACGGATTTACCTGCCGATAGCCCACGGGGAAGGCAAGGTCGTAACAAGAAGCGAGTCGGAACTGAAAGAGCTGCAGGACGGCGGCTTTGTGGCCTTCAAGTATGTCGATAAAGAGGGCAGCGAAGGCGGCTATCCGGTGAATCCTAACGGGTCGACGGGCTCGATTGCCGGGCTGACCGATTTAACGGGACGAGTAATGGGCCTGATGCCGCACCCTGAGAGATTCGTACGGATGACGCAGCATCCGCACTGGACACGATTGGAGAATCGAGGCGAAGGTAACGGAATGAGCATCTTCAGAAACGCGGTTAATTACGTCCGAGAGAATCTTTAGCAGAGCTATCCGATTCTGAATTTTCTTGAAATCAAGCCGTGCAACAATTAGATTATATGGTCGCCTGAGCCGCCTGTTGGCGGTTTTGCTTTTCGGGCCCGTAGCTCAGCGGTTAGAGCAGTGGACTCATAATCCATTGGTCGTAGGTTCGAATCCTACCGGGCCCAGTCGAATCGAAGATGTTGTCAGGTCTATGAGCTGAAAATCGTCCATGTTCTTGAATGATTCTGTATAATCCTGGCGGTATTCCCATCATCCAGCCTGTACAGAACACAGCCTGATAACCAAACGGCTACGAATATGAGAGCACTTGACATTAAGGCAACAACATATTTCATGACGCCTCTTATTGCCCCCTATTATCAAAATTACTTAATCGGTATGCCGGACTCGTTTTTCTTCTCGTCCTCTTTTTTTTGGAGGTATTCCGCTATTTCTTTGAAGCCCGCCTTCAATGCTATTTCTTTGGGAGTCTTATTCATTTCATCTCTCGATGGAGTAGCCCACCAACCTTCAGCCGGTTTTTTGTTGTAATCATAATAGTTTTTCGCAAAAATGTCCGATCCATGCTCAACGAGCGCCTTTACCGCCTCTATATTTTTAAGCATGACCGCCTGATGTAGAGGGGTATTATCGTATTTGTCTCTTGCGGAGACATCGGCGCCGTATGAAATTAGCATGTTTATTACTTCTTTATCATTGCTCCACATAGCCGCCTCATGTAGTGGGGTATCATCATATTCGTCTCTTGCGGTAACATCCGCGCCGTATGAAATTAGCAGGTTTATTACTTCTTTGTTGCTCCGCGTAGCAGCATAATGTAATGGAGTTCGACCGGAAATATCTCTGCGATTCACTTTTGCCCCATGCTCAAGTAATATTTTTACTGTCTCGTAATCTCCATATTTTACAGCAAACTTCAATGGCCTTTCTCCCATGTCGTTTGCCAATTCAATACTCGCTCCATGCTCAAGCAGGTACTTCACTACTTCGGTATGTCCCTCGCCAGAGGCAAGTTGTAATGGAGTAAAACCACCCATATCCTGAATATTTATCTGAGAAGGGTTTTTTTCAATTATTTTTTTTACCTTCTTCAAATCTCCTTTATATGCAGCTCTATGAATTGGCTTTCCTTTAAAAAAACGACAGCCATCGAATAAGGTCAGAGAGCAAACCATCAAACACAGAACAACCATCTTACTAGTGATTTGGCTCATAGTGTGATCCTGTAACTATTTCATGAGTTCCTTCGATCAAATTTTCCCGTATATATTTTCCTGCTTCGTAACCTGCCTCTCCACAATCCATATCCCATTTAATACCTGTTTCGCCCAAAGAGGTTTCTGCCTTGATACTCTCGCGAGGGCAGGGTGCCCCAGCCGCTCCAAATGCCGGGTTCGGTCAGCTCCCAGGTTTCCATAAAGGTTGTTGCACTGGTTTTATCAACAGTCAATCCTAATAGAATGCCAACTTTCCTATGTACATCAGTCCAGAACTCCTCATCTCCGTGTAATCCTGGTGAGCAAGGTCGGCAAGGACGGCGTGATTACGGTCGAGGAAGGCCAGTCATTACAACATATCTTACCTTTTGTTCGTCCAGATCTTTTTTACTTTTTTTCCGCTGCACCATAGGAATAATCAGTTTGCCGTCTTTACCGAACCGTTCCATTCGTTTCTCCTGTGTTAAAAGTTAACTGTCCTGATAGAAGTTGGCTTCTTCCTGATATCGGCACCTAAGGATTGCCGGGACATTTACTTTACTAACAGAGCAGTGCCATTGTTGTCAAGGATTGGCCTTGTTATTTTGTGTGGACGCCGGTAGTGCGGCGGAGAAATATCATGCCAAACAAAAGCAGGGCAATGGTAGCCGGTTCGGGGTTGACGAGCAGCTGGCCGGAGGACAGCAGAGCAAGCTCAGCAGAGCCCGAAACCGAAAGCGGGTCGAGGTGCAGAACTGTCACTGCGACATGTGCCATACCCGCGTAGGACTGCCCCCACTCCATCCAATGGAGACGGTTATCCCACGTGTCATGTATATAGATTGTCGAGTCGTCGCTGTCGTATCCGACGCCGACCATGCTGTGACCCTGTAGTTGAATCATGACAGGCCTGCCGGCGTCGATTTCGGCCTTGAAATCTTCAAAAGAAAACCCGTCCTCGAATAATGTGTCGATTTTCTGGGTGTAGTTCTCAGATACCGAGTAACCACACGACTCGGCAAACAACTTCAAACCGTGACACAAAGAAGTCTGTGGTAACCCCGCTGATTCAGACGGGATATAATCATAGAGCTTTTCGCCCGAAGCGCCATAGGTCCAAAGCGCCGTGGAACCGTCAACATTAAAATCGGTCAAACCGTCGTCGCCATAGAAATCCCACTTCCACTGGTTTGTGCCGAGAAAATCCGCAACGCAGTCCCATACATGTTCTTCCCGGTCGTTTGTTACATAAGGGTCGGGGCCGGACTGTTGATAGTCAATCCAATAGTCGTCCACATGCCCGAATGACGGGTTTTTCTTCCAGCCTTTTTTAGTAGCAATCAGAGGGATGCGACGACCGAGGTTGCGCAGCGGGGCAACTCCCTTTTTTGCTTCACCTGTGTACATATCGGAATACCCGTTTCGGTCATAGTAGCCGAAAATCATCCCCGCCGCGGTTGCGGCGCAGCCGTACGTCCAGCATGATTTCGGAATCCCATTAAGAACCACCGCCGATTCGGGAGCTTTACGTACAACCTGGATGGCTTTGCCCGAGGAAGGCGTGGGCTGAGAGTTCATGAATATCGGCTCAATAGTAGCCGATGAAACCGTGCAAAAAAACACGACAAAAATACCAGTTATAATTACCGCTGCCTTCATCGGCTGCCCCTATCGATAGCTTCATTACCTGTAAGTAATAGCATCGACATGTCAGAGGGCAAGCTTTAGCCAGACCTGCTTTATCAGACGTTTCCATAAGGCAAAGTTTAAGGGCCGATATTCAGAGATGAATAATAAGATACGGCAAAGTTATCGCGGTAATAATAAGAAAAACTGCGAGGATTCAGCTTTGCTGTGTCAGAATTTCGTTACCCGATATACCGGCTCTTCAGCAACCTGCCACCAACTGATTCGCTGGCGCAGTTTTTCCTTCATCGACTCGGCCTGCTCATGTATATCGATAACGTTGTTTTTTTCCGCAGGGTCGGCCTGCAGGTCATACATTTGCCATGAATCACCTTCTATTCGGTGGGTTATACGCAGAGTTCCTTCCTGATAGAAATGTATGGGTCTGTCGGTCGGTATGATTTTGTGCGCCAGTTTGCCTACGGCTTCGCCGAAGGCCCCTTCGGATTCGTACGCATCGGCAGGCAGCAGACTTTGCCCGTGCCATCCTTGCGCACCGGGTAAACCGAACAGGCCGCAAATCGTCGGGGCAATATCAACGCCGCTGACGACGGCATCTATCACTCGGCCGCGTTCGAACTGAGCATCAAAAATCATCAGCGGCACATTGATAAGCTCCGAATAGAATTTGCCGTCGTGCGACAGGCCGCCGTGCTCGGCGAACTCGTCGCCGTGGTCGGTGGTAACGATTAAGATAGTATCTTTCTGCAATCCGAGCTGCTCAAGAATCCCGAAAAACCGTCCTGCGTAATCATCAACCTCGACAATGTGCGACTGGTAAAGCTTTTTTAACAATTCGACCTTTTCAGGATTGGAACTATCTCTCGGCAACAGCACTTCTTTGAACAAGTCCATCATCTGCTGCGGCGTCAGGTCAATTGAGGAGTCCACCTTCTCAATATATTTTCGTTCGGGGATATAAGGTTCATGCACATCCATGTAATGAACCCAGAGGAAAAACGGTTTATAATTACCCGATTTAGTATAGCCTTCGAGCCAGTCGGCGGCCTTTTGACTGACTACGTTGCCCTTGATGTACGGTACCAGGGGGCTGACTTCTTCTTTCATCGAATCATAAAATTCATCCCAGCCTCGGTTCCATCCGAAGTATGCGCTGATATAGGGATTGGAGTGAAACGCGGCCGTGGTAAATCCGCCTTGCCTGATTACTTCCGACACCACCGTACGCCTGTCGCTCAGTTTTTTGGGTTCGCCGAATTCGAGGAAATATGAGCTGGTCAGGATGGCAGGGAAAGACGCCTGCGTGTAAGGCCCGGCTGATATGTGATTCGTATAAACAATCGACTTGCCTGCCAGCTCGTCGAGATTCGGTGTTAGGTTAAGCTGCGAGCCGTAACAGCCCAACACGTCCTTGCGTAATGTATCTATGGTGAGCAGGACAACGTTTTTCATTATGCGGTTATCTTCCTGATACGACTGTTCTCCCGGCCGAGTCAACCGTATTATAGAGCAGCATTGTAATTGTCATCGGCCCGACGCCGCCCGGAACCGGTGTGATAAGACTTGCCTTTTCTTTGACCGCGTCAAAATCAACGTCACCGACAAGCCGATATCCTTTTTTCTTCGTCGCATCGGCTACCCTGTTAACACCAACGTCAATAACAACTGCACCATCTTTGACCATATCGGCCGTTATAGTATTGGGCCGGCCTGCCGCTGCGATGATAATGTCGGCACGTTTTACATGCTCAGCTAAATTTTTTGTTCTGGTGTGACAAACCGTCACTGTTGCATTACCCGTCGGTGACTTTTGAATCAGCAGATTCGCCAGAGGCTTGCCGACGATGTTACTTCGGCCGACTATGACCACCTCGGCGCCTTCGAGTTTTACACCGCTTCGCACAAGCAGTTGAATAATACCGTGCGGTGTACAGGGCAGAAAACTTTTTTCTCCGACAACCATCTTGCCGACGTTGACCGGATGGAAACCATCAACGTCCTTATCCGGGTCGATAGCCAAAAGCACTTTACTTTCATCGATGTGTTTCGGCAGGGGCAGCTGAACGAGTATGCCGTGAATTTTTGAATCTTTGTTTAGCTTGTCGACCAGGGCCATCAATTCCTGCCGGGTCGTTTCCGCTGGCAGCCTGTTATCGTCGGAATATATACCTATCTCTTCGCAGGCCTTTTCTTTTGCGGTGACATAAGACTTCGACGCCGGGTCATCACCGACAAGGACAACCGCCAGACCCGGCACAACTCCTTTGGCTTTCAATCGCTCAACCTCGCTCTTAAGCTCAGCTCGCATATCAGCCGCCACCTGTTTACCGTCGATAATCCTTGCCGTCATTTATCACTCCCTGCTGTTCGGACTTGTAAAAACAACATGCTAAAACAGTCCCTGAACCTTACCGGTTTTCACATCCACATCTATACGCCTAAAGGCCGGGTCCGAACCTGTGCCCGGCATAAGCTTTATGTCTCCAGCTACCGGTACGATAAAGCCGGCGCCTTTGTAGACCATAATATCTTCTATAGGCAAAGACCAGCCTCTCGGTCTGCCCTTTAAGTCCGGGTCGTGCGACAGGCTCAGATGTGTTTTGACCATGCACGTACCCAGATGGTCTGCATCGGGGTCCGCCTCGTACATCTTTGCCTTTTGCAGGGCCCTGTCAGTATATGTAACGCCGTCGGCGCCGTAAACCTCTTTTGCAATCAGCTCAATACGTTTTCGTAAAGGCGTATCCAGGCCATAAAGAAACTTGAAATCATTTTTCTGTTCGCACGCCTGTATAACCGCCTCTGCCAGCTCAATCGCCCCATCTCCGCCTTTTAGCCAGTGCTCAGAGACCGCGGCAAGTGCGCCCTGCTGCTCGGCGACTTTTTGCACCATTGCAAGCTCATCTTTAGTATCGGTGTGGAAACTATTGATACATACCACGGCCGGTATACCGCTTCTTCTGACCATTTCAATATGTGCTACAAGATTTTCGCAACCGGCCTCCAGCAACTCCAGGTTCTCCCTTGTATACTCTTCCGCCAGCGGCATACCAGGCTTTACCGCCGGTCCGCCGCCGTGCATCTTCAGAGCGCGAATGGTCGCGACAATCACGGCTGCATGAGGTCTCAGGCCGGACATTCGGCACTTGAGGTTCCAGAACTTCTCAAAGCCTATGTCCGCGCCGAAACCGCTTTCGGTGATATGATACTCGGCCAGTTTCGTACCGGTTATGTCGGCGATTATGGAGCTTTGACCAATCGCAATATTGCCAAAAGGCCCGGCGTGGACGAATATAGGCTGACCTTCAATCGTCTGCAGCAGGTTCGGATTAAGCGCATCGAGCATCCAGGCGGTCATTGCTCCATCAACTTCAAGGTCGGCAGTGGTAACTTCATGACCCTTTTTATCGTATGCTACTACCATCCTGCCGATTCTTCGTCGCATATCTTTTAGGTCGCGGGCCACGGCCAGAATCGCCATCAGCTCGCTCGATGCCGTTATGGCAAAACCCGACTCCATCTCATAGCCGTCCATCTTTGTGCCTTTGCCGATGGTTATGTTCCGCAGGGCCTGTGCGCAGAAATCCATGACCCACTTTATCTGCACCCGGCTCGT
>CAZFHM010000045.1:0-13853 GCA_964518825.1 uncultured Pirellulales bacterium | reverse complement strand
GCTCGATTTGTTCAGCTTTCACGAGGACGGGCCCGGCTTTGCGTTTATGCACGCCAGGGGAATGATTATATGGAACGAGGTGGTCGATTACTGGCGCAGCGTGCACAGGCGGTACGGGTACAATGAAATTAAGACGCCGATTATTCTTAATGAGAGGCTGTGGCATAAAAGCGGACACTGGGACAATTATAAAGAGAATATGTACTTTTCCGAAATTGACGGTGTAGGCTACGCGATAAAACCTATGAACTGCCCCGGCGGCTGCTTAGTATATAACAGTCGCAAGCATTCGTACCGTGAGTTTCCGCTGAAGGTGGCGGAATTGGGATTGGTGCACCGGCACGAGGCCAGCGGTGTGATGCATGGATTGTTCCGGGTGCGGCAGTTTACGCAGGATGATGCACATATATTCTGCACACCGGAGCAGATTGAGCAGGAAATAATCGGAGTTATTGAGCTGACTTTCGAAATATACAAGGCGTTCGGCTTCGATGAATTTCACGTCGAGCTTTCGACCAAGCCGGCCAAGCATATCGGCTCGGACGAAATATGGGAGACGGCCACGACCGCGCTGGAAAATGCGCTAAAACACAAAGAAATAGATTACAAGGTCAACCCGGGTGACGGCGCGTTCTATGGGCCTAAGATTGATTTTCATATTCAGGACTGCCTCAAGCGGTCGTGGCAGTTAGGAACGATTCAGCTTGATTTTTCTATGCCGCAGCGATTCGGCCTGGTTTATACGGATAAGGACAACACCGAAAAGACGCCGGTGATGATACACCGGGCGGTACTCGGCTCGTTCGAGAGATTTTTAGGAATACTAATCGAGCATTACGGCGGAGCGATGCCGATGTGGCTTTCCCCAGAGCAGGTGAGGGTGTTATCAATAAGTGAAAAGACCAGCGAGTATGCAGAGCAGGTAAAAGCGAAGATGAATGAAGCGGCACTTCGCTGCCAAGCTGATTTATCGGGCGAAAAAATCGGGGCCAAAATAGCAAAAGCGCACGGAGAGAAGGTCCCGTATATGCTGGTCGTGGGGCCTAAAGAGGCTGAACAAGGCAGCGTTAATGTGCGGATTAGGGGCCAAAAGGACAGTAAGACGGCCCGAATCGATGAGTTTGTGAAAATTGCAAAAGAAAAAATAGCCGATAAGGAAGTAAGTCTTAATTTTTAATTTCGAATTTTTTATTGAAAGGGAAGGTGCTTGGTACCAGACAAAAAGGGATTGCGAATCAACGAGAGGATTCGCGCGCAAAAGGTCAGATTAATCGACCATGAAAACAATCAAGTGGGGATTGTCGAAAAATACGAGGCCATGAGCATGGCTCGCGAGGCGGGGCTGGACCTGGTGGAGGTGGCGCCGACGAGCGAACCGCCGGTTTGCCGGATAATGGATTACGGCAAGTATCTTTATCAGCAGAAACGCAAAATTCGGGAGTCGCATAAGAAGCACCAGGTGCACGCGACGACGCTGAAGGAGATTCGGCTTCGGCCAGAAACGGATTTGCACGATTTGCAAATCAAGGTCAATCACGCCCGCCAGTTCATCGGGAAGGGACACAAGGTCCAGTTTACCCTGTTCTTCAGGGGCAGGCAAATGCTGCACCATGAACGAGGCTACGAGATGCTGCAGTCGATTACGTCGATGATAGAAGACGTGGCCAAGGTCGAAAAGCCCGGTGCGATGACGAATCGGCGGATGGTGATGACCATCGTGCCGAAGTAACGAATCAGGGTTCAGGGGGAGCAGACAAAGCCGTGTTTCTTGAAATATTGCTGGTGGTATTCCTCTGCGCGGTAGAAATCCTTGGCGGGAAGGATTTGAGTGGTAACGGGTCTGGAAAATTGGCCCGAAGCTTCGAGCTTTGCCTTCGAATCGAGGGCGGCCTGGTGCTGCGCATCATTATAATAAAAAATCGCTGAGCGATACTGGCTGCCGACGTCGGGACCCTGCCGGTTGAGCTGGGTGGGGTCGTGAATCTTCCAGAAAACAGCGAGAAGCTGAGAATATGAAATTTGGTTCGGCTCGAAGGTGACTTCGACGGCTTCGGCGTGGCCGGTCGTGTCGGAACATACCATTTTGTAAGTGGGATTTTCAGTTGTTCCGCCGGTGTAGCCGACCGTAGTCGAAATTACGCCGGGGACATCGGCAAAGGCGTGCTCGACGTGCCAGAAACAGCCTGCGGCGAATGCTGCCTTTTCAAAAGAATGCCCGGAGCCGGTTTTTTCGTCTGTCGAGGATGTTTGGGGGTCGTTCATAACGCTTTGTTCCCTGGTTTTGCAGCCGTTTGTAGACAATAATACGGCCGATACCGCCAAAAATAATAATATTCGAATTGTTAAGTTCTTCTTAAACATATACTTGCCGCCATAACAAACTACGCAGGCTTCTGCAGGTAGTTCAAAAAAGCCAACGGTAAAACGCCCTGCCCTGAAAAACAAGATTAAACAAAAGCGTGCGGCATTTGAGAGGTTATTATGCTTGAAAAACGGGAGAAGGCTGGTATATTGGGGAATTTACGGAGCGGGTTGATAACCCCGGCTGCATTTAACCGCCCCAGGGAAGGGGAACTCGAGGGAACTGTATTTTTTGTCGCTGCGCTATGAGTACCGAGGAAAAAACCCAGGAACCTGAGTCGAAAAGCGAACACAAGTCGCTGGTTTCGCGTCTTACAGCTTTGCGGGGCAACGAAAAGCCCGGGATGGACGAGAAGAGCAATTCACCAAAAAAGAAGGACGATAAGTTTGTACCTACCTGTCCGATTTGCGGGGAGAAACACTGGCCTTTCCATCCGGATGTGCCGTGCATCAATTATAAAAAATCGAAAGAACGCCAGAGGAAAGAAAAAGCTCAGGCCCGCGAAAAAGCAAGACAACAGCGAAGAGAGCAGGCACGTATAGAAGCCGAAGAAAGGGCGCAGCAGCAGGCCCGGCGTAAGGCGCAGATAGAGCTCGAACGGATAGGCAAGGCACAGGCGGAACGCCAGGCGGCCGAGCAGGCACAGGCAAGAAAGATTGCCGAGCAGCAAATCGTCGAATTAGAGACGCAGCTTCGACTGACACAGGAAGATTTGGCGGACGAGCAGCGCGCACGGACAGCAGCGGAAAAGCAGAAGCGGATTGCAGAGGAAAAGGCTCATGGGGTGGTGATTGAGGCAGAGGAAAAGGTCAGGGCGAATAACGAACAGCTTCTAAAAGTCCAAAAAGGAGCGACGGCGAGGATTGAAGAGGCGCACCAGGCGGCGAAGCAGCGGGCGGATAAGCAAATTGCCGAGGCCCAGAGCAACGCCCGCCAGCAGATAGAAAAACATCGTCAGAAACAGGAACAGGCCCAGCAGGAGGAAAAAGAGGCAAAGCACTTACAGAGCCAGGCCCAGGACCAGGCCGAAGCTGAGTTCAAAGCCAGACAAGCGCTCGAAGTGGAACTTGCCGGGCAGATTGAGCTGACCAAAGAAGCACAGCAACAAATCGAGCTGCGAGACGAGAGAATAAATCAACTGCAGTTCGACGCAAAGGACGCGGCGGACGAGTATGAAAGGCAGCTCGAAAAGACAAAAGCCGATAGCGAGCTGAGGATTGCAGAAATCCGGTCCCACTCGGCCAAAAGAATCGAGCAGGCCCAGGACCAGGCCGAGGCGAGAATAACCGAGATAGAGCAGCAAAGCGAACAGCGGATAGAGGAACTGGCCGCAGAGCTCGGAAAGGAAAGAAAGCTGCATACAAAAAACCTCGCAGCGACACAAGACAAGTACGAGCAGAAGTTGAAAGAGCTTTCGGCCCAGACGCAAGCTGAGCAGGCCGGACTAACCGCCCGGTACGAAGAACAGATAGAAACTCTGGAGAAAAAGGCTGCGAAGGAACTTGCGGCTGTTAAAAACGCGGCGGCCCAAGAGCTGATGCTGACGCGGACGCAGGCACAGGCGAGAATTGAACAATTAGAGCAAAAACTCGAAGAAGAAACTTCAAGACTACAACAGCAGCGACTCGAAGAGGCCGAGCAGTTAGAACAGCAGCGCATCGAAGAGACGACCCAATTAGAAAAACAGGCCGAAGATGCAAAACAGGGGTATGAAAATCGGATTGCCCGACTGAGAACCGGACATGAACAGCAACTGAATGAGATAAAAGAAGATGCCCGGGAAAAAAACGAACAATTAGAAGGACAATTAAAGGCGCAGGAGCAGCTATACCAGAACGAAATAGAAAAACTGCGAACAACGCACGAGAAGCAAACACAGGCTATTCAGCAGGACGCCCGGGAAACTATCGAACGGCTCGAACAGCAGTCACGGCAAAGGGCGGAAGAATATAACGAGACGGTAAGCAGGCTAAAAACTCAGACATCTGAGCAGATAGCGGCCATGGAAAAACAATGGTCGCAGAAGATAAGTGAGATTAAGAGCCATGCGATACGCAACGAGGCGTCGCTGAAAGAAACAATCGAGCAAATAACGGCTCAGGCTGATGAAGTAACGAGCGCTTACCAACGCCAAATAGAAGAGCTTCGCGACGGACTCGGTGTCGAGATTGAAGCAAAGCGCCAAGCGCAGCAGCAGGCCGCAAACCAGGAGCAGGCAAAACTCGAAGCACAGCAGCAGGTCCGCGACCTTACGGCGACCAAACAGGAGCTTATCAACAAAGCTCAGGCCCAGGCACAAGAGGCGGCACAGCAAATCGCACAGCTACAGGCCGACCACAGTGCAAAGCTCGAACGGCTCAAAGAGCAAAGCAATCAAAAAATAACCGCTGTCGAGACCGAAACCGCTGCGAAACTACAGGACGCCAAAGAGCAGTTAGAGGCGGTTAGAAAAGAGCATGGCGAGCAAATCGAGGCCCTCAAGCAGGAACAAAAGGGACAAATCGAGCAGATAAAGGCCAAGGCAGACGAGAGGGTAAGTCATATTGAGAACAAGGCGGCACATAGGGAAAACCTTTACCGCCAGAGAATAGAAAAAATCAAGGCCGAGTACGGCGAGCATATAGACAAGATAAAGGCCGATGCTAAGGAACAGGCAGACTCGCTGGACGCGAACTACCGCCAAAGATTCGAGCAGATGAATGCCGCGGCGGCCGGAAAGAAAGAGCAGTATGAGCATGAACTGGCCCAGACCCACAGCCGGTACCAAGGCCAGATTGAACAGCTCAAAGAAACACAGGCACAAGAGACCGCCGCGTTAAGAGCCGAACATCAGCAGGTGATACAGGACACTAAGACCCAGGTCGAACAGCTTCAGAAGGAATATACGGAAACGATTGCGAATCTCAGGGGCGACTACGAAAGCAGGATTGAGCAATCGGCACAGCAGAATGAAGAGCAGCAAAGTACGCTAAGGACTGAGTACGAGCAAAAAATTTTGGAGCTTACCGGCCGGGCACAGCAGCGAGACAAGGCGCACCAGGAGCAGCTGACACAGCTTGAGCAGAAGTACAGCGGCGAACTTGCAAATCTCGAAAAAACCTCAGCCGAACAGATAGAGCTCCTAAAAAGCCAATACGAACAAAGGATAAGCGAACTCGACGGGCGGCTCGAAGAGGAAAGAACACAGCGAGCAGAAGAAACGACGCACCTTAGAGGCGCATACGAAGCAAGCATTGAGCAGCTTAACAGCGAGCACGGCGAGCAGGTAGATACGCTTAAAACAGATTACGAAGAACAAATCAGCCGGATTAGCAGTGAGGCGGCCGAACAGCTCAGCAGAGTAAAGGCAGAGTCGCAGCAATTGGCCCGGAATGTGCAAAGGCAAAGCGAACAGGCAATAGCTGCGGCGAAGGAAGAGGCGGTGCAAGAGGTCGCGGCGTTAAAGGCTGAGCACGCCGAGCTGATTGAACGGCACCGGACGCAGGCAAAGGAACGCCAGGAGGAATATGCCCGGGAAATTGACAGGCTGCACAGTGAGTATGAGCAGCAGGTTGCCGATACTCAGCAACAGGCACAGCAGGAGCAGGAAAAAATTACAGCCGAATCGGCCCAGCGGATAAAGGAGATTCGAAAGCAGGCGATTGACCAGAAACAGGCGTATGAGCAGGCCATAAATGATTTAAGCTCTCGACTGGAAGAAGAAAAAACGAACCTCGCGGAGCAGACACAAAAATTAGAGAACCGGCTTGGCGCAGCCGACCGGGCGCGGGCGGAGCTCTTCGAGCGGCTCGAAGCCGAAGCCGCGGCGAGAAGGGATGCCCAGCAGCAGGCCCAGCAGGACAGTATCGAAAGGAAACAGGCACAGGAGCATGCACAGGAACTGGCCGAACGCGCAGAGAGGCTCGAAGCCCAGAGTCATCAGCGGGCCGCCGAACATGCAGATGAGCTCGCCCGGCTCAAGGCTCAGACGTCGGAGGCGATAGCAAAACAGAAAGAAAGAATGCGGGCCGAGGCGACGCATATAATCGGCAAGGTCAAAAAAGACGCCGCCGAGATGGTTGCGAAATTCAAGGCCGACAGCAACGAGACGATAGAACGGATTCGAGTTGAATATGATACCAGACTCAGGGCGTACGAGTCTGCAAAGAACCAGGCCGAGCAAAAGGCAAAAGCCCAGGCCGAGGCCAGGCAAGCCGCACAGGAGAAACTGCAGGCTGAGATGCAGGCCAAGGTCAAGGCACAGGAAAAAGCCGAGCACTACGAACAGCAGCTTGCCGAGCTGAGTCAGCAGGCCCAGACGCAGGCGCTCGAGGCTCAGCAGCAAATCGAGCAGATACGAGCCGAGGCTGACGAGCGTGTTACGAGCGTGCAGGCCGAAAAGGCCGAGCTTGCCGGCGAACTGAAGCAGGAGATAGCCGCGATAAAGGCCGAAGCACAGGAAAAAATCGCAGCCGAAAGAACCCAAAGCGAGCAGGCTATTGCACAAATTCACGGCCAAATGCAGGAGCAGCTCGTCGAGCAGCGTCAGCAGCTCCAACAGCAGAGCGAAGAACAAATCAATCAGTTTCGAGCCGAGGCCCGCCAGAAAGAGCAGATGCTCGAAGCTGCGATTGCAGAACTTAAGAAACAGGCCGACGACGCCGCTGAGTCGTTCGGGCAGCAGATTGAGCTGATACGCAGTGAAGAAAAAATAGCCGTCGCCGAGGCACAGGAGCAGGCGGCCCAAATCAGTCAACAGGCCCAGAGACAACAGCAGGAGCTCGAGGCTGAGAGACAGGCATTGGCTAAAGCGCAGTCCGCAGGACGCCTGATGGCGGAGCGAATCGAAAAATTAGTCGAATCGCACGAGGATTTATGGAGCAGGTTCAAGGAGCTGGACGTTGAAAGACAAAAAGCAGTCGAGGAATTAGCAGCGACGCAAGAGAACGCAAAGGCGATTCAGGAACGACTCGACGCTGAAATTCAGACGCGTGCAGCGGTCGAAAGCAGGCTCGAAGAACAGGCCGATGCCGCTGGCGCCGCACTCAGAAAAGCGGACGAATTCGAGCAGGCACTTTCACAGACCAAGGCCGAAACAGAGCAGACAGTCAGACGGCTACAGGCCCAGGCACAGGAAACGATAGAGGCTATTCAGACCAGGGCCAACGAAGAGGTCGCAGGGGCCAACCGCAAAACGCAGCAGGAAACTGAAACTGCGCGGCTGGAGGCGACGCAGGAGATAGAAAGAATCAGGGCCGAAGCAAATGAGCAGGTAGCAGGGCTGCAAGAGAGGATTCAACAAACCGAAACTCAGAGTGAGCAAATGTTAGAGCGGCTCGAAGCAGACAGGCAAATGCAAATCGAGCAGCTGACGACGCAGGCGGATGAGAGAGCGGCGAGGATTGAAAGTGATTACCAAAAGCGGCTCGAACAGTTGAGGGCCGAGGCGGATGAGAATCTTGAAAGTCGCCAGGGCGAGCTGAATGAGAGGCTGCGAGCTTACGAACAGACTATAGAAGAACTGAAAGCGGAGATGGAGGAAAAAGAGCGGGCGAGCGACGAGGCGATTGCGGCGGTGCATACTCAGCGAGAAGAACAGATTAAGATATACCAGCAGCGCATAACAGAAGTCCGGGAGCAACTGAGTAGCAACGAAGAGCTGCGGCAGCAGATGGAGCAGTCCGCAGGACGCCTGATGGCGGAGCTTGAACAAAACAGGCAGACAACACAGGCGGCACAGCAACGCACAGCGGAAGCCCTGGCCGAGGCACAAAGGATTAAATTCGAGACGAAGGCACAACTTAAACTGGCGGCCGAGAAAAGAATTAACGCCCGAAAGCGCGCCAGGGAACTCGCTCAGAAACGATTCAAAGACCAGAGCAGCAAAATAAGGGCGGCCAAAGAAGCGGCCGAACTGGCCAAGCAGGAAAAAGAAACGGCCCTCCACGCCGCCGATGAAAAGGCACAGCAGTTAGACCAGACCAGAGCTGAGCTTGAAAACCAGCTGCAGCAAAGGCAGCAGATGCAGGAAAAAACAAATGACCTGGCGATGCAGCTCGAGCAGGCCCGGCAGGACATGGACAACTACCGGCGGCAGGAGGATAGGCTCAGAGAAGAGATTGAGGAACTGGCCGAGGCGAAACGCCAGGCCGCAGAACATCTGGCGGCAATGCAGGAGCAAATGCAGGAGCTGGAAGAAAAAACTAATTTGACGAAAGAGCGGCTCGAGGCGGAGATTGATTCGGCAAAACTAACGGCGGCCCAGGCGCAGGACAAGGCGCAGGAATATAACGAAGACAGGATAAGGGCACAGGCAAAACTGGAATCGGAGGCTGCCGCCAGGCAGGAAACGACTGCGCAGAGCCAGACGCTGATGGAGCAGATTAAAGAGCTTGGACAGCACCTCCGGACGGCGGAGGTCGCCAGGGAACAGACGCAGGCGAAACTGGAACAGCAGGTGCAGGCTAATGAGTTTGCACAGGAAAAGATGCAGGCAATACAGGACCAGATTGTACTGCTCCGGGATGAACTCAGCCACAAGGCTGAGCAAATGGAAGAGGTGACTCTGAAGGAACGGGGACATCGCAGGGCAATCGAAGAAGTTCAGGCGAAACTCCGGCAGATAACAGAAGAGAAAGACAAGCTTGCAGAGCAGCTGGAAGCGGTCAAAGCGGCCGCTGCGCAGGCAAAAGAGGCCGGCAGTGAACAGGAAAGGTTTATCGAGCAACTTAAAGATGAGGCGGCCAGGGACGTCGAGGAGGCAAAAGAGCTGGCCAGGCGGGAGATTGCACAGGCAAAAGAAGATACGGCCAGGCGAATTGAAGAGATTGAAAAGCAAAGCCGCGAAAAGGCCGAGACGCTCGAAGCTGAAGCAGCCCGGCAGACGGCAAAGGCCCGGGAGCAGCAACTGGACGCGGAGCAAAAAATAATAGAGCTTCAGGAGCAAATGCAAAAACAAACCGAAGAGCTTCGCGAACAAATGAGTACGGCCGCACAGCACCAGGTCCAACAGGCCGAAGAACAGGCAAGAGCGGAAGCTGAAAGTGTATTTGCACGGCAGCAGAAAAAAATGCGGGCCAAGTTCGAAGCACAGATGCAAGAGCTTCGCCGGCAGGTAGAGCAGCTCACCGAAATACGCGATGAGGCGGCGGCGAAGAGTGAGCAGGTCCAAGCCCGGGCGGACGAGAAAGAGGCGGAACTGGCGGAATTGAAAGCAGAAACTGAACAGATAAAGGGGCAGCTTGGCCGGCTCAGGGCGGAGGCGGATGAAGCTGCAACACAACACAACAAGGCGATAAGTGAATTGACGAAGCAATACGAAGAAAGAATAGCCCTGATTGAGAGCCGCTCCGGGCAGCAGCTTGCGGAACTGACGGCAAAATATGAGCAGGACGTCGCAACGCAGCAGGCGGTGGAGGAACTGAACGGGCAATATAAAAAGGAACTGGAAAAAATAAAAGAAGAGGCCGAGCAGCGAATCGCAGAAGCCCAGCAA
This sequence comes from uncultured Pirellulales bacterium, assembly GCA_964518825.1. Taxonomy (GTDB): domain Bacteria; phylum Planctomycetota; class Phycisphaerae; order Sedimentisphaerales; family Anaerobacaceae; genus JBBABK01. Next base: position 4,017 of record CAZFHM010000045.1, on the reverse strand, counting down.
GGGACGGCAGCGGTCGCAGATGAGTACGACAAGTACAAAACGCAAATTCAGCACCAACTCCATCAAGCACGGCAAAGCCGGACAGACGCGGAAGCTGCGGCGAAGGAGCACATAGAAACGCTCGAAGCGGAGCTGGCCGCGGTGCAGTCCGAAGGACGCCTGATGGAGGAACGAGCACAGGAATATGAACGCCGGGCAGGTGAGCTCGAGGCAATGCTTCAAGAGAAAGACAAAGAGCCCCAGGCGAGCGAGAAAGAAAAGCAATTCGAACAAGTACAGACAGGAATATGTGACTGCTGCGGAAACGAGGCGGTGCCGGCCGGAGATTTAACAAAAATAGATTCCGGCCATTTGTTCTGCCCGGCTTGCATGAAAGAATTGCGAGGCGGATAAACTCAAGGCGGGGATATTTCAAAAGAGGTTTTTCGCACGGGGGTAAATAGTTATAATAGCCTTGGTATTTTGCTAACGTCTTCTTTTTTACAGGTCGCTGCAATGCGCATTTGCATCTATGGTACGGGAGCGGTGGGACTCGGTCTGGCAAGCTGCCTTATAAAGGCCGGCCTTGACACCGATATAATCGCACGGCGGCAAACCGTAAACGCACTAAAAAAAGACGGTCTGCTGCGGACCGGCATATTCGGAGACTTTCACGCGACGGCCCAACGCTTCGGCAGTTATTGCACGCTGGATGATGTCGGCCGCCGCAGCTACGATTTTATCATGGTATGCACAAAGTCTTTCGACTCGGCCGCTGCGGCCAAGGATTTGTTCAGGCACAGGCGGCTGCTCGGCGAGGCGGGAAAAATAGTCCACTTTCAGAACGGATGGGGTAACGCGGAAAAGTTTTTGCGATACTTCAGGCCGGAGCAGGTTTATACTGCGCGGGTAATTACAGGATTTACCCGGCGAAAGCCCAACGAAGTGGAGATAACCGTACACGCCGATGCAATACATATCGGCAGCCTGTTCGGGTGCGATGTCTCGTGCGTAAAAAATCTTTGCGAGGCTATAACCGAAGGCGGTATCGAGTGCCAAATCTCCAAATCAATAGAAAAAGACCTGTGGGCGAAGATGCTTTACAACTGCCTGCTGAATCCCGTCGGCGCGATATTAGGTGTCCCCTACGGCAGGCTTGCTCAGGTAAACTGCACTCGCAAATTGATGGATACATTGGCCGAAGAAGTATTCCATGTGATGAAAAAAGCCGGCTATTCGACGCACTGGGACAGCGCGGAGGATTTTTTAAAGGTCTTTTACGCACGACTGGTCCCGGATACTGCCGAGCATAAATCGTCGACGCTCCAGGATTTGACGGCAGGAAAACCGACCGAGATGGATGCTCTAAACGGTGCCGTGCTCAAGCTGGCAAGAAAATACAACGTCGCGACGCCTTACAACCGGGCGGTGTACGAGCTGGTTAAGTTTATGGAAGTAAAGGCTTGATTATCGATTATCGATACCCGATACTCGCTGTGAAAGGTTTTGAAAATGCGGGTAGCATTAGCTCAGATTAATTCGGTAGTAGGTGACCTGGAGGGTAATGCCGACAGGATAGAGCAGTTCTATCGCCGGGCGGTAAAGGCCGACGCGCAGCTGGTAGTGTACCCGGAGCTGTGCCTCTGCGGCTATCCGCCGGAAGACCTGCTGCACAAAAGGCACTTCCTCGAAGACAACCTTGCAGCCGTTAAGGAACTCGCAAAATCCTGCACTACTGCAACGGCAGTAGTGGGGTTTGCCGAACCCCATGGTTCGGTATGTCATAACAGTGCCGCGATAATCCAGAAAGGCCGAATTAAACAAATTTATCGCAAATGCCTTTTGCCGAACTACGGCGTGTTCGATGAAGACAGGTACTTCGAGCCGGGCAATAAACCCGTTATCATTGAAGTAAGTGGACTCCAGGTAGCAGTAATAATTTGCATGGATATATGGGATATCGACTGGCTAAAAGGTTTTTTGGGCAACAGCGGACCGATTGGCTTGATAGTAAATATCTCCGCTTCTCCATTCTATGTCGGAAAATTCAAAGTTAGACAGCAGGTGATTGGAAACTGCGCAAAGCTGTTCAACGCAACCGCCTGTTATTGCAATATGGTCGGCGGACAGGACGAGCTGGTCTTCGACGGGCGAAGTACGATTGCAGACTCATCGGGCAAAATTGCAGCCCAGGCCGCAGCTTTCGAAGAAGATTTGCTCATTGCCGATATTACAACCGAAGGCAGCGATGTAAAAGTCTCTCCGGTAAGCGCCCCCGCAGATGAAATAACCGACCCGGCCGAAGAAATCTACCAGGCGCTTCTGCTCGGCACAAGGGACTACGTACGAAAAAACGGGTTCGACAAGGTGCTCATAGGACTTAGCGGCGGAATAGACTCCTCCGTAGTAACTGCCATAGCTGTAGCGGCACTGGGCAAAGAAAACGTCACCGGCATTACTATGCCCTCGCGGTTCAATACAGACCAGACCAAATCCGACGCTGCCAAACTCGCAAAAAACCTCGGCATCGAGTTCCTGTCGATTCCCATTGAGCAAACCTTGGAGCAGTTCGACAACGCCCTTTCAGCGGTGAACGGCTGGAACAATGAAGGCGTCGCATACGAAAATCTCCAGGCCAGGATTCGCGGCAGCATCTTGATGTCACTGAGCAATCAGCTCGGTGCATTGGTGCTGACAACGGGCAACAAAAGCGAAACTGCTGTCGGCTACTCGACGCTTTATGGCGATACCGCAGGCGGCTTTGCGGTGATAAAAGACGTGCCGAAAACACTCGTCTATAAACTGGCGAAATATATAAATACCAGGGCCGGCAAAGAAATTATTCCAAAGGCCGTTATTGAAAGACCGCCGAGCGCCGAACTGCGGGAAGACCAGAAGGACAGCGACTCACTGCCTGATTACGAACTGCTCGATAGGATTCTCGAAGGATACGTCGAGCTGGATAAATCGGCCGGGCAGCTGATTGAGTCAGGCCTGCCGAAAGAAGACGTCCTGCGAGTAATTAGACTGGTCGACAGGAACGAATACAAGCGAAGACAATCTCCGCCCGGAGTGAAGATTACACCAAAGGCCTTCGGCAAAGACCGCCGATTACCAATCACAAACCACTACAAAACAAAATAATTTATACACTGTTTCGTCGTCTGTTTAGCCGCGGCCGGCACGGTCGCGTACAGTCATTCCTCAGTACACGCCGAACCCATTTCGTTTAGCAGCCGCCGACTTGTCCACCTTAACCTTGACGAAGGCGGAAGCCTTGGCGAAGATGGGTATTCCGCTTTTTTCTTGCTTTGACCAAAATTGGAGGGATAATATGATGTCAAGCAAGCGGGAAAATATTTTGAGGATAAATAGCAATGGCAAAGCACCCTCAGCGTGGAGAAGATGTTATTATCGCGCCAGGTATATCTTGTAAAAGGACAGACGATGATCAATTTATATTCAGGGTTATGAAGACGCGGAAAAAGCTAGATCCTATAAATTGTCTTGAAGATAAAATAATGATATTTGAAAAACAAGTGAATGGTTGGTTTTTAGAACGAGCGCAATCTCTAGTTGACAAAAAAAATAGCGGTTTTGTAGTTCTCCTTGTCGCAACAGCATATATAGAAGGTATTGAGCAGTTTCGTCAGGGCATAAGAAGTAACGGTCAAAGTAGGCGATTTTTTATGCAGGGAATCAGAAGAATTTTTGAAATAGAAGAATACAGCGAAAGACTGGAAGATCTTTATTCCCAACTTAGATGCGAGTTGTTTCACAGTGGGATGACTGGGCCTTATATTAGAATATCGTCAACATACGAAAAATCCATAGATCTATCAGAGGACAATTTAATCAAAATTAATCAGAACAAGTTTTTAGAGAAGGTAAAAGAAGACTTTGAACAATACCTTACAGATTTAGGAAATGAGAATAACCGAGAACTTAGAGATAAGTTTGATTGGATTTATACGTTCGAACAATAGAGAGCTCTGAATAACTTATGAAATTGTTACTATTCTATACACATTGGTAATT
>CAZFHM010000044.1:10619-13981 GCA_964518825.1 uncultured Pirellulales bacterium | reverse complement strand
AACATGGTGGCTATAAAATATCTATAGAAAATAGCGGTTTTTCAGAGGCCCCAACCCTTTTTTCAATCCTCTTTTCCTTATCCTCTGCCAAAGGGTCAAACTTCTTCAGGATAAAAGGCGGTAATTCTTCAATGTTGGCTTTAATAAATTCCCTGTTTCCTAAATTATCTCCCGTAAATTTGGAAAGAAAGCTGTTTATCTTCTCCTTCGCCTGTTGCCCCATCTTATCAAGACTCAGCAAGACAAAATATTTCAGCTCATTTATTCCGATACGTATGCTTCCTTTTTCAGTTTTGAGTATCGCATTATTCTTAACATAATAATACCTATAATCCTCGAACTTTTTGTCCTTTTCCTGCTCCGGCACACCCTTTTTGTCTATCAATTTTTTGAGTTCGTCTTCATCGAAAAATACTTCGTTTTCTCTTGTCTTCGTATTTATCCTGTAGCGTGCAAATCGCACCCCTTCAAAATCCTCAAGATACCTCATCGCGAACTCTGCAAATTTGTCCGTTTTTCTTTCGACCGGAGTATTTTCGTCTTCTCCCTTTTCCTCTTTCTTTCCACTTATTTTATTTTCTTCTCCAGAGTGATATAGCTTATATGTTTCCGAAGGTATTCTTCTTAAATAGTTCAGTATGTCCTTGAATATCTTTGCTTTATATCTTATTGTTCGACTTGCTCCGTCTTCCTCAACTTCATATTCCGCAATCGCTTCGGCGTAACTGTCCGGCAGGCTGTAAAAACTAAGGGCCCTTCGGGTTATGTTAAACTTATCATCGTTTCTTTTAAGACCATTAATCCAGTTCATCAAACGGAAAATCTGCCCCGCCTCAGTAAAGAAAGATGCAAAAAATACCACACCCGCCGTTGTGATAATATCCTTTTCATCAAATAACGGCGGCCAGGGAACGTCACTCAATTTGTACTTTTTTATATTGCCGTCTTTGTCTTTTTCTGCTTCTGCTGAAATCTCCTGTCCGGTTCTCCTTCCCGTCAATTCCGCCTTGGCTCTCTCGAATTTGCTTATGCTGCGATTCTGTACCAAAATAAAGACATTTCTCCGTATGGTAATTATGTGAAAAATAATTCCGTAGATTCAAGAGCAGTTCGGCGGCCTTGTCTTTACTATCAATAATCTCTTTTGCCGTTACATTTTCTTTTTCCGCTTTTGTTTCATCAAACCACGGCTGTTTTTTGATACCCTCGAATCTCAGCAGGCTCTTATAGAACAATTCTTTATTCTTATATTTACCGGTTTCGGTTTCTCTCTTTGGATTGATATTATCCAGTGCCCGGTTTAGTACAATCGCAAAGCACCACTTCCGCTGCCCTTGATAATTTAAGATAGAATAAATTGACTGCTTCTGTTTTTGTTCCTGGGTTGCAGTTTGCATGACAGAACTCCTTCTTTTATAAGAGACCAAATCCTCAGCTTGGCTGAGTTTCGCGGTGATTCGTGCTGTATCCTCTCACTGCTGTTCTGTCTATTATCATCTTGGTTGCCGACAAATGCAACCTCTTTTGTGTGAGTCGATGGCAACCGTCAAATTTTTTATCCTAAGAAAAATATGCCATTCCCTCAGCTTTTATGGTTGCGTTTTTTGCCGCAAAGTCGCAGATGCGGCATCCGGGACGGGGATACTGTGTCCACTATATAGGCAACTTCCGTGTCAGAAAAGGAGGAGGTACAAGGTTTATCGAGGCCCCAAAATAAAAAAACAGGACTGAGATGCGGAGGGAGAGGAAAGCGAGATAAATCCCAGCCCTGTTGTTTACTGTCAGTATTTTAGCATATCTTGAATGTCGCGTCTAATAGTTTTTGCAAAATTTTTTCTTAATTTTGCCGGCGTATTCCCGTAGAGCATGTGCTCGCAGAGCATCAGGAATTCCCTTACTCCAAAACACCATGCGCTTGTAATATAGCTATAAACCCTGTAAACTACTCGTTCGTTATAATCGAAAGCCAGTGTGCCTTTGAATCGGAGACGCATATGCTGACAGACAACATCCTGGAGCTGATTGGAAACACACCACTGTTGCAGTTGAAAGGTGAAAGGGTCTTCGCCAAAGCCGAGTTTCTAAATCCCGGCGGCAGCATCAAGGACCGGGTCGCCCTGGCAATGCTCGAAGCGGCCCAGCGGGACGGCAAATTAAAGAGTGATTCGGTTATCGTCGAGCCTTCCAGCGGCAATACAGGCATCGGCCTGGCCCTGGTTGGAGGGCTGATGGGCTATAAAGTAATTATCGTCATGCCGGAGGGAATGAGTGAAGAGCGCAAAAAGCTGATAAAGGCCCTCGGAGCTGAGCTGATTCTTACGCCTGACAGCGAATCCCTGCCCGGCGCGGTCAGAAAGGTCGAAGAAATGGCCGCCGCTGATGCGAGGGTATTTGTGCCGCAGCAGTTCGAGAACCCCGAAAATCCACGCGTACATTACGAACAGACGGCCAGGGAATTGTGGCGGCAGATGAGCGGCGATATTGATTGCTTCGTGGCCGGTGTGGGCTCAGGAGGGACCTTGCAGGGGGTGGGAAAATTTCTTAAGGAACATAAACCGGACGCAAAAGTTGTGGCTGTTGAGCCGAAAAATGTCTCCGCTCTTTTAGGCCATGAGCCCGGCCTGCACCAGATACAGGGTATTGGCGACGGCTTTATTCCCGGTGTGCTGGATGTCTCGCTCGTGGACGATGTGATAGAAGTAACCGACGAAGATGCAATTGAGACCACAAGGCAGCTCGGCAGGGATTACGGCATGCTCGTGGGAATAAGCTCCGGCGCCAACGTCTGGGCCGCAAGGCAGCTTACCGCGAAATATTCAGGTAATATCGCCACGGTTCTGCCCGACAGGGCGGAAAGATATTTCAGCACGGCCCTGCTCTAATCGATACAATCCTCAATTTCTATCAGCAATTTGTTTGAAACACTCGGACTGCTTTAGTCCAAAAAGCCTCGAAATGCGCATAAAAATTGGGCTGAGGTCGGGAGGGAGGAAAGAGGAATTTGGAAAACCCCAGCCCGTAGCTTTATTTTCTTGTCTAATATATAGTTACGCCGCCCTCGGCTTAAAAGTTCACCACAGCCAACGGCGCCAAAAAACTGTCTTGCCCCTTAAGGGAATGATCCTCCACTTTTCTTCCCCAAAGTCTTGGAACAACATCTTAGCATAGTTCTGCCCGGATTGCAACCATTATTATTGGCCGTTAAAAAAACATTTCTTTCTTAGAACAGATACCAAAACCGGCAGTATGACTTAGAAAGGCCGCGATAAGATATGAAAAGCATTTTTAAGGAGAATGAAATGGCCCGTCGGACAACTTTTTTTCTAACAATAGGCCTGATAGTATTTCTGCTGGCCGTAGGT
>CAZFHM010000044.1:0-10609 GCA_964518825.1 uncultured Pirellulales bacterium | reverse complement strand
ATCAAAAGAGCAGTCGCAGGATAAGGAGTCCTCCTGCCCGAAGGCCCCGGACTTTACCCTGACCAACTACGACGGCAAAGAAGTGAGCCTGGCTGATTTCGAAGGCAAGATAGTAGTGCTCGAATGGCTCAACTACGATTGCCCATTCGTGAAATACCACCACCAAACCGTGCCGACTATGATAAACCTCGCCAAAAAGTACGCCGACAAAGACGTCGTATGGCTGGCTATCAACAGCACCAATTACGCCACAGTCGAAGCCAACAAAGCCTTTGCCCAAAAGAATTCCATACCCTATGTCATCCTTGACGACCATACGGGAAACGTGGGCCATTCATACGGCGCGACGCGCACTCCCGAGTTATTCGTCATAGATAAGCAGGGCGGCATTGCCTATCACGGCGCAATAGACAACGCACCTTTTGGCAAGCTCAGCGAAGGCCAGACCGAGAAAATTAACTACGTCGACAACGCTCTTGCCGAACTTACAGCAGGCAAAGACATCAGCGTACCGAAGACGCAGCCGTACGGCTGCACGGTCAAATACACGAAGTAAAAGGCCGCCGCTGTGGAGTCGAGCTTATGACAACTGCAAGGCTTATCGCTATCATATTAGCGGTGGTGATTGTTGTCACCGCCGCGTCCTGCCGGTGTAAGAGCTGTTCCTCGCAGGGGCAATCATCCGAGCAAAAAAATAGTGAAGGGAGTACTGCTGCCATGGCTGACAAAGTTGTAATGAGCGACAAAGACTTGAAACAAAAACTTACGCCCGAACAATACCGCGTTACACAAAAATGCGGTACGGAACTTCCCTTCAGCGGCAAATATTATAACTTCAAAGGCAAGGGGAAATATCTGTGCGTCGCCTGCGGCGAAGAGTTGTTCAGCTCCGATACGAAATATGATTCCGGCACGGGCTGGCCGAGCTTCTACGAACCGGCCGATTCTAACAGCGTTGAACAGCGCGAGGATAAGAGCCTGTTAATGACCCGCACCGAGGTCCGCTGCGCACGCTGCGGCGCCCACCTCGGCCACGTTTTTGAGGATGGCCCGGCCCCGACTCACCTGCGTTACTGCATAAACTCAGCCGCTCTGCAATTCGCCGACGCCAACGACAAATAGCCAAGCCAATCGTTGACTTGCCCTGTTCTTTGAGCTATCCTGAACTGCTTAAAATCAGTGATATGCGCATTTCATTGCCGATGCGATGATAGCTTTACCGCGCATTCCTGGCGCATATTCACGAAAGCGTTTTTTTAGGATGCGCAAATGCTCAAACGGACACATACGTTAGGTAAGCTGCGGATTGACAACGTCGGCGAAAAAGTAATCCTTGCCGGCTGGGTACATTCCTATCGCGACCACGGCGGACTGGTTTTTATTGACCTGCGGGACCGCTCGGGTCTTTGCCAGCTTGTATTCAATCCGGATGCTCAGCCGCAGGCCCATAAAGTCGCCCGGACCCTCCGCGGTGAATGGGTAATCGCCGCAGCCGGCACTATCCAGCCGAGAAGCGAGGGCATGGAAAATCCCAAGCTGCCTACAGGACAGATAGAAGTTGCCGTCGAACAGCTCGAAATTCTCAACAGTGCGAAGACACCTCCCTTTGAAATCGACGACGCGCAAAAGACCAATGAGGAAACCAGGCTGATTAACCGATACATCGACCTGCGCCGACCCGAAGTGCAGAAGCGTATGCAGGTCCGCTCGAAGGTCACCAAGATGACCCGCGATTATTTCGATGCCCTTGGATTCTGGGACGTCGAAACGCCGATGCTCGCCAAAAGCACACCCGAAGGCGCAAGGGATTTTCTGGTGCCGAGCCGCCTGCTGAGGAATTGTTTTTACGCGCTGCCGCAGTCGCCGCAGCTTTTCAAGCAGATACTAATGGTAAGTGGTATCGACAGGTACTATCAGATTGTTCGCTGCTTCCGCGACGAGGACCCGCGTGCAGACCGGCAGGCAGAGTTCACACAAATCGACGTCGAGATGAGCTTCGTAGATTCCGACGACGTGATAACCGTACATGAAAACCTGGTTGCTAAAATCTGGAAAGAGATTCTCGGTATTGATGTGAAGACACCTATTCGCCGGATGACGTATAAGGAAGCGATAGATGATTACGGCATTGACCGGCCTGATTTGCGTTTCGGTATGAAACTGCGGGACATTACAGATATCGCAGCCAAGAGCACCTTCAAGGTCTTTACCTCCACCGTCGAAAACGCAGGTATAGTAAAAGGCCTTTGCGCACCCGGCGGCGCTAAATACTCCAGAAGTGACATTGAAAAAACCCTGACAGCTTTCGTCGGCGACTATGGTGCAAAGGGCCTGGCGTGGTTTAAGATAAAAACCGAAGACGGGAAACTGACCCTTGCAAGCAGTATCGCCAAGTTCTTTTCGCCCGAACAGCTTAGGCAAATCATCGAGATATTCGACGCCGGCCAAGACGACCTGCTGTTGTTTATCGCCGACAAGAAAGGCATCGCCAACAAGGCACTTGCACCGCTTCGCTGCCGACTCGGGCGCGAGCTGAAGCTGTATGACCCCAAATCCTTTGAATTTGTATGGGTGGTGGACTTCCCGCTGTTCGAATGGAACGAGGCTGAAAAGCGTTACGATTCGCTCCATCATCCGTTTACCGCGCCGGTGCCGGAAGATTTGCCGAAGCTCGACACCGACCCCGCCAACATTCGCTCACAGGCCTACGACATAGTCGTCAACGGCTCGGAAATCGGCGGAGGCAGTATCCGTATTCATCAACCGAAGATTCAGAGCAAGGTCTTCAGGCTGCTTAACATCTCGGACAAGCAGGCGCACGACAGGTTCGGCTTCTTCCTGAACGCCCTGGAATACGGCGCGCCTCCGCACGGCGGCATTGCACTCGGACTGGACAGGCTGATAATGCTGCTTACCGGCACGGATAATATCAGGGATGTAATCCCGTTCCCGAAGACGCAGAGAGGCCAGTGCCTGCTTACCGGCGCGCCGAGCGAAGTTGACCAAAAGCAGCTCGATGAATTGAACCTGCGAACGCAGAAACATCTGCACGCGGTTGAAAATAAGGACGGCCAATAACGCGCTATCATAGCGGCGGATAAGGAACCGATGGCAAGAGCCGTAACCATACTATGGCACAGGGTACTTGTGCTGCTGCACCTGTCACCTCTGTCGCTGGCGGAAAAGTGCAGGCTCACCTTCGGCGGAGCTGTTGTGCTCGTACTTATTTTGGCCCTGTTGATTCCTTATGTATGGATGGGGCAGTTGACTAAAAACGCTTTTCTCAACGCCGGCCGGGCACGGTCGGATTATCTTTTAGCCAGACACTTTCGATTAGACACGGCCCAGCAGCCGGACCTGCCGCCTTTGAGCAGTACCGGAGTTCCCGTCGAACCCAATACCAGCGACATATACTGGATTCCGTTTGAGCAGCCCCAAAAGGCTGAGATGCTCGCGGGTCTTACAAAGACACAAAGACGCCTGGTTGAGGCGATTGTTGAGCAGAATCAGAAGGACGATGTGGAATTTGTCGAGCAGGACGATGTTATTTACAGCGATTATGTAAGAATATTCAAAGCCAAAAACTCCTGCTTATCCTGTCACAATCCCCAGGGTCCCGCCCGGCCCTTCAGCCGTAACGAAATTATCGGCGCCGCCGTAATTCGTCAGCCCGCCGACCAGTTGGAGTTTTCCAGGACCGTCCTGCTGAACTGGGTATGGATAGCCTTTGCATTTGCTATTGCCCTGGTCGGTGCCATAGTCGCTTTTTACTGGATAACACAGCGGGTCATCCTGCGCCCAATCCGCCAGCTCCGCGGCCTGGCAAATAACGTCGCGGAGGGCAACCTCGACATCAGAAGTTCGATTAACACCCGCGACGAATATGAAAAACTTGCCGAAGCCTTTAACCACATGCTCGACAGCCTGCAGGATACGCAGCAGAGGCTGCGAGACGCCAACAAACAGCTCGACCAGAAAATCGCCCAGTTGTCCGAGCGGAACATAGAGCTGTTCAAGGCAAACAAGGTCAAGGGAGAATTCCTTGCCAACATGTCACACGAGTTCAGAACGCCTCTCAACGCGATACTTGGTTTTGCCGAGATACTCAGGGAAAGGGCCGGCCGTGCTTCTGATAAGGATAAGAACCGCAGGTATGCAGAGAACATCGTCGTAGCGGGCAAAAGCCTGCTCAACATGATTAACGATTTGCTCGACCTGGCCAAGACCGAGGCCGGGAAAATGAAAATCCATATAGACAGGATTTCTATCGCAATACTTCTCGACGAGCTTGTCGCTTCCTTTTCCGTTATGACCAAAAACAAAAAAATAAAAGTAAAGCTCGCCGTTGACCCTGATATCCACGAGCTGAATACCGACGCCGGCAAGCTTCGCCAGATTCTTTATAACTTCGTCAGCAATGCAGTAAAATTCACACCCGAACGCGGCCGAATAGAAGTCCACGCCTCAATGCTTGACGAGAAGATGCTCCGAATTGCCGTTACCGACACCGGCTGTGGAATCGCCGAGCAGGACCAGCAGGCCGTATTCGAAAAATTCAGACAGACAGACGGCTCGCTAACCAGGGGTACCGCCGGAACAGGCCTGGGCCTGGCTCTTAGCAAGGAATTGGCCATCCTCCTTGCAGGTTCTGTCGGACTAAAGAGCGAACTCGACCGCGGCTCGACCTTCTGGCTCGACATCCCCGTTACTATCGCCCCACAAGGCGACGACGAACAACAAGATTGACGCACTTCACCGTTTAATTTAGCCCCCCAATTTATTGGGGGGTCTTGTCTCCCGCTAAAGCGCAACCACCATTCAACAAACTGTGGCACGTATAAAGAAGATATGATATACTCAATAAAGCATTATAAAAAGACGCACAGGGAAATAATAAAAACCTTATTATCTCAATAAAAACTGTCGTATGTCACATACAATCGGCATCTGCTATTAAGAATGATTATAGTTGACAATGGATGATTTGGCAACAATTTACGAAATTTCAAAGGAGGTAGATAAGGAATCCTTAGGTGGTGTGATTGCAGGTTTGGTGGTATTAATTTTTGGTATAGGGGGACTCATTCTATATAAGTTAACTAATAATCGTTGGCCTAAAAAACCTCATAAGTCAATTTTTGCCATTATATTAGGCACATTATTTTGTACCGTTTTCATGTTTTTATTTATTGGGGGAAATATCGAAAGAAAGCGTTTTTTGTCAATACTTGACAGTGGGCAGTATGAAGTGGCTGAAGGATTTGTACATGTTCTATATAAGCAGCCTGTGCACGGTCATGACAAAGGTGATTTAATTGAAGTGGGAAAGAAACAATTTGTTATTAATTACTTCGTCCACACACAGGCATATGACAAAACGATTGCTCATGGAGGAGTTCTTAAAGATGGTGTTTATGCTCGCGTTTACTACTATAAAGGTGACATTCTAAGAATTGATTTAAAGAAAGATGATGTTGGTTATAAATAGGTGGATGTTTACCTATTTTGGGATGATGTAATATTGCCGTGCTGAGGACGAAACAAGACTCTTATCCTGTTAATCCTGTTGTCCTGTCAGGAAAACAATATTATACCTCTTAACTACAGAATATAAAAGAAAAATCCGCGCCCGATAAAAAATCTCTCAACCACGGAACTCACTCCCTATGGGACGCCATAGGCGGAAGGAACACGAAGTTTTTCTAAAAAGATTTCTCTTCGTGGTTCTCTGTGTCCTTCGTGTTAAAAAATTATCCTGTTAATCCTGTTATCCTGTCAATAAAGTAAATTTCCACACCCTTACGGATGTGGCATTTTTTGGGACGAGCTAAAGCTCGCCCGACTTTGTCGGGCACTTCCATCTACGCCCTCACGGACGTAGTATTACGAAGGAAGAATAAATATTATGCCTTTTAACAACTTAATATAAAAGAAAAATCCGCGTTAATCCGTGTAATCCGCGGATAAATTAGTCGTTAGTCTGTAGTCTGAGGTCTGGCGTCCGTGGTCTATTCTTGACCTGACGCTGCTTTTTCCTATAATCATCTGTTCCGAAAGGGATTTATATATGAGCGATAGATTCGTCAGAGCTATATTCCCGGGCTCCTTTGACCCGATTACCAACGGCCATCTCGACGTTATCAATCGCGGCATCAAGCTCTTTGACGAGCTGATTGTCGCCGTCGGCCAAAGCCCGATTAAAAATCCCCTCTTTACACCCGACGAGCGGGTCGAAATGATAGCCGAGCTAATAAAGGACATACCTCGTGTCTCGGTCGAGACTTTTAACTGTCTTACTGTAGAGTATGCCGCGCGAAAAAAGGCTGATGTTATCCTCCGGGGACTGCGAAGTCTCACCGATGTCCAGTACGAGTTTCAGCTTGCCATGACCAATCGTGCCGTAGCCGGTATCGATACGGTGTTTGTCATGACCAGCGAACAGTATGGTTTTACCACCTCGACCCTTATAAGAGAGGTTGCATCTCTCGGTGGCGACGTCTCGAGTTTGATTCCCACATCCGTTTACGAAAGACTACGCCGCAAGCTCGCCCAACGCGACCGCGACGGCATCCAATAATAGTCGGGGGCAATGTGTACATTGTTTATGTCGATAGCTGGTTCTGGGCCTGCCATTCTGTGCTGATGCCCGACGGCTCAGCCGAGGCCGTGCACAGTCACAACTTCTGCGTCACCGCAAAGCTGACCGCCCCGACTCTCGATGACAGGACGATGGCCATGGATTTTTGCAGCCTCGAGAGTTTGCTCGACCGGATTACCGCCGATATCGCCGACAGCGGTAATATCGGTCGCATCGACTATTTTGCCAAAAAAGGCCAAACCGCCGAGGTTATGGCAAAGTATATATTTGAAAGGCTCAAAACATCGCTGCCGGACGGTGTTACCCTTGTCGAGCTTATGGTGGCCGAAGGGCCGCTGTGCCGGGCCGCTTATGCCGAATGACAGCTTAGTACTGTAGAGCCGGGCTGAATTTGACGATTATATAACAGTAGTGGCGACATGCATTTGCGAAAATGTCGCTGTTTTGCAGCTTCCATTATGTCCGGATGTGATATAATGGGCCGAAAGAGTGAAAGTGATACAATGTTCTGCCAGGCGTGCAAAAAAAACGAAGCAACGATTCATCTGACGGAGATAACCGACGGCAAACGCCTCGAGATGCACCTCTGCCAGACCTGTGCCGTTGAGCAGGGCATCGCTGCAAAAAGCCAGATGTCTCTCAATGAGCTTTTAAGCTCTCTGCTCGCCGCCGCCCCGGACGATGACCAGGTTTACGCCGACCTTAATGCCGATACTGTCTGCCCGGTCTGCGGAGAAACTCTCAGCCTGTTTCGCAAAGATGCGCTGCTGGGCTGTCCGAACGATTACGAAGTCTTTGAAAAGGTATTGGCTCCGCTCATTGAAAAGGCGCACGACGGCGCGACCACGCATAAGGGCAAGCTCCCGTCCAGAGCACCGGCTGATACCTTAAAACAGACCAGAATGCTTTCGCTCAAACAGCAGCTTGCCGACGCGGTAAAGGCCGAAGATTACGAAACCGCCGCGAAGCTGCGCGACAAAATCGCCCAGATTGAAAAGTGAACGCAATACTCAATACGCGATACTAAAATGAAACTTACAGATATAAGTAATGATGTCAATGAATGGTTCAGCGGTGTCGGGCCCTCTGTCGATGTCGTCATATCCAGTAGAATCCGCCTGGCCCGCAATCTTGCCGGCCACAAGTTTCTCTCTCGATGCTCGGACCAGGAAAAGGCCGAGATTCTTGAAAAGCTCAAAAGCGTGTTGATGTCGCTTGACCTTGGTGACGAGGTCTCCTATCTCAGCATCGATAAAGCTCCGCTGCTCGACCGTAATTTTCTCGTAGAACGCCATCTTATCAGCCGTAACCACGCCTACGGCAAAGGCCCTCGCGGAGTCGTCGTCGCGCACCGTGAATTTTTTACCGCGATGGTGAACGAAGAAGACCATCTCAGGCTGCAGGTACTCAAAGGGGGATTGCAGCTTACAAATTGCTTCGAGCAGGTAAACCGAATTGACGATATGATTGAACAGCATGTTGAGTACGCCTTCAGCCCGAAGTACGGCTACCTTACCGCCTGTCCGACAAATCTTGGGACGGGAATCAGAATTTCTGTTATGTTGCACCTGCCCGCGCTGAAGATGACAGGCCAGATTGAGAAGTTCCTCAACGCCGCGAAAGACCTCGGCCTTGCTGTCCGGGGTTTATTCGGCGAGGGCACCGAAGCTACCGGCGATTTCTATCAACTGTCAAATCAGGTTACGCTTGGAATCAGCGAGCAGCAAATCATCCGGCAGTTTGAAAACACTGTCATCCCGGAAATCGTCGAGTACGAGCACGAAGCCCGGAGAAAGCTGCTTCGTACAGACAATGACATGCTCGACGATAAAATCGCCCGCGCTATGGCGCTGCTCAAAAGTGCTCATCTGATAAGCTCTCAGGAAGCGCTTTTGCTTCTCAGTCACCTTCGACTCGGCATTAATATGCACGAGCACATGGGCGCATCGACCCCCGGTATCGACAGCATATATTCTCTCGTCACCACGAGCGGGGGCGAATCTCCCGTCTCCATCCGAACCATAAACCGGCTCTTCATGCTCACATTGCCGGCGCATCTGCAGATAAATTACGGCAAGGCCCTCGAGCCTTCCGACCGCGATGCGCTGCGGGCAAAAATCATCCGCTCATCACTCAGCCACGGCTCATAAATATCCATTTGCCTGTTTTAACTGCCAAAATGGCACAATCAACGCTGGTTATCATATGCGGCTATTTCAGCAAAATCATATAAGTGCCTTTAAATGAAGTGCTTATGTCAATCACGCAATCCGGGAGGTTTTTTTGGCACAGACTTTGCAAGTTTCTATACCGATACAGATACTAATCTCGTTCAGGCGAAAGGAAGCAAACGATGGCTAAGATAATTGGCATTGATTTAGGAACGACAAACTCCGTGGTCGCCGTTATGGAGGGTTCTGCGCCGAAGGTGCTCATCAACTCCAGCGGCTCGCGACTGACCCCTTCGGTGGTCGGCTTTACCGACAAGGCGGAAAGACTCGTCGGGCAAATCGCGAAACACCAGCAGGTCACTAACCCGCAGAATACCGTCTTTTCAATAAAGCGTTTCATGGGACGAAGGCATAACGAGGTCGCCTCCGAGGAAAAAATCGTACCTTATAAAATCACCGGCGGACCGCAGGAGCTGGTAAAGGTCAACGTCCGCGGCAAGGAATACACACCGCCCGAAGTTTCAGCAATGATTCTGCAGGATTTGAAAAAGACGGCCGAAGACTACCTCGGCGAAAAAGTCACCAACGCCGTTATTACCGTCCCTGCATACTTCAACGATGCACAACGACAGGCTACCAAAGACGCGGGTAAAATCGCAGGCCTCGAGGTCGAACGAATTATAAATGAACCTACCGCTGCGGCGCTTGCTTACGGACTCGAGAAGAAGAGCAACGAAAAAATCGCAGTCTTCGACTTCGGCGGCGGGACCTTCGACATCTCGACACTCGATATCGGCGATAACGTCTTCGAAGTCCTCAGCACGAACGGCGATACCCATCTCGGCGGTGACGACCTCGATGAGGTGCTCATCAATTTTCTTGCAGATGAGTTCAAAAAGACAGAGGGCATCGACCTGAGAAAAGACCCGATGGCCCATCAGCGGCTCAAAGAGGCTGCAGAAAAGGCAAAGTGCGAATTGAGCACCCAGCTCGAATCGACGGTCAACCTGCCGTTTATTACAGCAGACACCTCGGGGCCGAAACACCTGCAAATTACAATTTCGCGCAGTAAATTTGAGCAGCTTGCCGAGCCGATTTTTAACAGGCTCAAAAACCCGTGCGAAAAGGCCCTGGCTGATGCGAAACTTTCGCCTAATGACATCGCAGAAGTTCTGCTGGTAGGGGGGTCAACCAGGATTCCGAAGGTCCAGCAGATTGTAAAAGACCTGTTCAATAAAGAGCCGAATAAGAGCCTCAACCCCGACGAAGTTGTGGCGCTCGGAGCAGCCATACAGGGCGCGGTTTTAGCCGGCGATGCCGGAGTCAAAGATATCCTGCTGCTCGACGTTACCCCGCTTTCACTCGGCGTCGAGACCTTAGGCGGAGTAATGACGAAACTCATCGACCGCAATACGACCATTCCGACCAGCAAGAAGGAAATCTTCTCAACCGCAGCCGACAGCCAGACCAGCGTCGATATCCACGTTTTGCAGGGCGAGCGCGAGTTTGCTAATGATAACCGCACCCTTGGCAGGTTCCAGCTTGCAGGTCTTCCGACTGCTCCGAGAGGAATTCCGCAGATTGAAGTGGCTTTCGACATCGATGCGAACGGCATTCTCAACGTCTCGGCCAAAGATTTGGCGACGGGCAAGCAACAGTCAATCGAAATCAAATCCAGCTCCGGCCTGAACGATTCTGAAATTGAGAAGATGACCAAAGACGCCGAATCACACGCCGCCGAAGATAAGAAACGCCGCGAAGTAGTTGACCTCAAGAACCAGGCCGACCAGATGGTTTACGCTACGGAAAAAACCCTCAAAGAGCACGGCGATAAGGTCTC